>DATIKA010000223.1:0-3329 GCA_035478055.1 Candidatus Limnocylindrales bacterium
ATCGTAAAAAGGCAACCCCCCTGTTTTGTCGGGTTGTTCCAACTTAACCCGCTCCAACTCCAGGGGATACCGCTTGTAGGTGGGTGGTTTACTGTCCCAGGCCAGGGCTTTCTCAGGCATTGCTTCTCGCTTGTACTTGCTGAATTTCTGGAAATCATCGCCATATTTCACGGGCCATTACCCCTTTTTTACGATAATGGTTGAGATCAGGAAACCAACAAGGAAACTGATAATCGCCGTGGCACCTATTGCGATTAGCTTGGAGGTTGTTATAGTCCAAAACAATATACGCAGGGTAACCGTGTCAACATTTTGAAAAAGAATGATTGTAAAAACAATTATTATGACCAGGAAGAGTATTGCTTTAGTTTAATTATACTCACCACCTGACTCGCATGGGTAGACTGCGATATCCGATCACTGGTAAATTCGCCGCCAATGTTTGCTATCCTTCCAGCTAGTGGTATTAAGATCGCTGTTTAAATTTAATCTCTTTCGGGTATAGGTAATCTGGTGATACAAAATGGATGTGGGGGCGTTGGCGGTAAAAATCTGTTAAAAGCACGGTAAAGACACCATTGTTTTATACTTTTGAGGAAAAATGTGTAAGAAGATATTTCTGCATTGGAGGGATTGAATTGAGATATAAAGTTGCCATCATCGGAGCCGGTCCCGGTGGAGTTATCCTGGCTCGGGAATTGGCTCGTCAGCAGATCGATGTTACTGTGTATGAGAAAGGGGAATTTTCGCAGCTTGGGCATAACTGGTCAGATGCCACCGAGCTGATTGCTTTAAACGAAATTGGTTTGGAAATGCCTCGCCTGGAGGGTACAGAATGGAAAGGCGCACTGGTAAAAAATACAGCAGCGGGAGAAGGTCTTTTTGAAAAACACGCTATTCCTCGTTTAAAGCTGTATTCGCCGGGCATGAAAAGTGTTAAAGAAATCGATTTCCGCATGATTACCACTGATCGCAGGAATCTCGGGAAGACTCTGGCTCAGCAGGCTGAAGACGCCGGGGCGGCGATACGTTACAGACACGAAGGACTGTCACTTGTTTTCAGCGAAAACGGTACCAAAGGTTTGGATGGTGTGGAGATACTGGGCGTGAAAGTGCGTGATCTCGACAGCGGCCAGGAGGAAGTTGTTAATGCTGATATTGTTGTTGAATCTTCTGGTTTTCAGTCTGTTTTACGAACCAGTTTGCCACTATATACCGGGTTGGCCGACCCGTTCAAGGATCATGATTTTGCACTGGTCCATAGAGAAGTGCGGGCGCGTGAAACCAGCCTGGTGCAATCAGATATAATTCCTGACCATTACCGTTACGGGTTTCATACAGGCTACCAGTGGTCTCATATTCACGATGAAAAAAATATTGATATTGGTGCCGGCGTAAGAAACGACCCAACGAACCCGGATCCAAAAGATCTGATCGAAGAATTTATAGCCAAGCACCCCTCCATTAAGCCTGAAAAGCTCAGAGGTGGCCGTAGCCTTTGCATCGTTGGTCGACCTCTGATGAGCTTCGTAAGCAAAGGCTTTTTGGTTATTGGTGATGCCGCCTCGACGTCAGTGCCAACTACGGGTTGTGGGGCGGGGTCTGCCATGCTTACCGGCATGTGGGCTGCAGAAGTTATAAGTGAAGCTGCGGCGGAAAGAAGAAACGACTTGGAAAAGTTGTGGGAAATAAATAAAAAATTTTACATCACCAGTGATCGGGGTCCATCGCTTGCTGCTCTTTCGGCATTGCGAACAGCACTGCAAAATTTAAGTCATGACGATCTTGATTTTCTTTTTGATAAAAATTTAATGGATGCCGCCACCTTGCAGTATGCTGTTAATGGTGTTTTTAAGGCCCCAGATTTGGGAACCATGGTGAAAGCCCTCCTGGGCGGTATCACCAGGCCATCGGTATTATTAAAACTCAACAAGGCAATTGGCGGCGGCACTCAAATCTACAATCATTACAAGAACTATCCTGCTGCGTGGAATCCAACAACCTATCAGAGGTGGAAGACCAGGACCGAAGAGCTGTTCGCCAAAACCCGCTAAAGACTGTGAGAAGCTGGAATCTGTGCCTGGCTACAGGCACAGATTCCTTTGGCCGGCTTCTATTTTTTGAAGACGTTCCAGCGTGGTTTGGCGCACCCTTTCGCTTCCAATTTCAGCCAGATGTTGTTGAATGGTTTTTTCTCCCACCGCCCTGGTTTCTGCAGTGGCATAATCAAGAAGAAATTCTTTAAAGGTCATAATGGCGTTGGGCTGGCAAACATTCTGAATTTGGCCGGTTTTAGCAAGCGCCATGAAACGGTCTCCGGTTCGTCCCCGACGGTAGCAGGCGGTACAGAAACTGGGGAGGTACCCTGATTCACAGACACCGCGCAATACTTCATCGGGGCTGCGGTGATCATCGACACTAAACTGCGCCGTCGGCTCTTCTTCGCAAGTGGCGATAACTTTTTGATCCTCCTTTTTATAGCCGCCCACACCGGTACAGGAACCGGCAGAAATCTGGGAAATTCCGTGGTCAAGCAACTTATCCCGAAGTTCCGGTTTTTCCCGGGTGGACAAAATCAAGCCTGTGTAGGGAACTGCCAGTCTAATAATGGCAACAAGTTTGGTAAACTCTTCGTCAGACACCAAATAGGGGAACTGTTCCAGTGCCATTCCCATCGCAGGGCGTAGTCGGGGCACTGAGATAGTATGCGGACCTACCCCGAAACGCTCTTCCAGGTGCAAAGCGTGCTGCAGCATGGCCAGAATTTCATATTTATAGTCATAAAGACCGAAAAGCACGCCGAACCCCACATCATCGATGCCGGCCAGCATGGCGCGGTCGTGGGCAGTGGTGTGCCAATCGTAGTTCGCTTTGGGACCGGCTAAATGAACCTTGCCGTAAGTTTCCCGGTGATAAGTTTCCTGAAAGAGTATATATGTGCCAATGTTCATCGTTTTTAATTGAGCATATTCATCCACCGTGGTAGCGGCGATATTTACATTGATCCGCCGAATGCTGCCGTTGGCGAACCGGATACTGTAAATCGTCTTTATACACTCACAAATATATTCGATGGGACATTCCCCGGGATGTTCACCGGCCTCCAGCGCCAGGCGTTTATGACCCATGTTTTCCAAAAACTGTACTTCTTCAGCCAGCTGTTGCATATCCAGTTTATTGCGTTTGAAACAGTTGCTCCGCTGATAACCGCAATAGGTACAGCTGTTCACACAGTGGTCGCTCACATAAAGGGGAGCAAAGATGACCAGGCGCTTGCCGTAAATTTTCAGTTTTACTTCCCTGGCCGCCTCAAACATCAGCTCTATCAT
>DATIKA010000224.1:0-7263 GCA_035478055.1 Candidatus Limnocylindrales bacterium
GTAGTCTTCCATGGCCGGGTAGAGGATCTCTTCAACTGTGCGACTGATGCGATGAATTTCATCAATAAACAGCACATCGTTACGACCCAGATTGGTTAGAATGGCCGCCAGGTCGCCGGGGCGTTCGATAGCCGGTCCGGAAGTAATGCGAATATTGACACCAAGTTCCCAGGCGATAATATGAGAGAGTGTTGTTTTGCCTAACCCGGGCGGTCCGTACAGCAAAACGTGATCCAACGCTTCTTTTCTGTCAAGCGCCGCCCGAATATAGATTGACAGCTTCTCTTTGATTTTTTCCTGGCCAATATATTCCTGCAGCGAACGGGGCCTTAACCCAAATTCAAGCTGCGGATCATCTTCTGTTTGCAGCTTTGCCGATACTATTCTTTCCTGCATCTGTATCTCCTTTCACCGGGGCAACAAGGCGACACGACTAGCCCTGCGTCATGCTCTTCAAAGCATGTTTTAACAGCTCTTCATGAGATAATTCCTGTTCATGACCAGCAGCTTTGCTTACGGCAGCCGCCGCTTCATGACGGGAATAACCAAGCGCACACAGCGCTTCAATAATGTCTTCCGAAACTGAAGATCCGGTTCTGGCTGTCGGGTACAGAGACAGCTCTTCAGCAGATATCACTTTGGGTAGCTTCTCTTTTAACTCAAGCACCAGGCGCTGTGCAGCTTTGCGGCCGACGCCGTGGGCGCGGCATAGTGTCGGAATATTTTCTTCCAACACGGCTAAGTAGAGTTGAGAGACGCTGAAGATTCCGAGCAGAGAAAGGGCAAGACGAGGCCCAAACCCGGAAACTCCCAACACCAGGTTGAACAGTTTGCGTTCTTCCGCTGTGCGAAAACCGTAGATAAATATATCTTCTTCTTTGATCAGCAAACGGGTAAACAGGGCTATTTCCTGTCCGATCAGCTTATGCAGATCGTCTGTGGCCGGTGGAACCAGGATGGCAATACCGACCCCACCGAGCTCAATGACAGCCTTCCCCAGGGTTGTTTCCACCAGGCGTCCTTTAAGATAGTCGATCATACACGGCCGCCCCCCTTCACCGCTTCCAACCAGCGGCGGTTTTGCAGATAGCACAACGCTACTGCCATGGCGTCGGCTTCATCGTCAACTGCCGGCGGCTTCGCTAACCCCAGCAAAATTTGCACTACCTTTTGGATCTGGGCTTTTTCCGCATTGCCGTAACCGGCTACGGCCTGTTTGACTTGCAATGGCGTATATTCATACAGTTCAAGGTTGCTTTTGGCTGCTGCCAGAATAATTACCCCACGGGCTTCACCAACTTGAAACGCGGTGCGCACATTTTTGCTGAAAAATATCTTCTCCACCACCATCGCCTGCGGGGTGTGGGCTGAAATAAGTTCCAGGATCCGGTCATGAATTGCGGCCAGCCTTGAGGCGGCAGACAGTTCTTGTGATGTAAATATGCATCCCGAATTGATCAGCCTGGGGCCGCTGCCACATTCTTCGATTACGCTGTACCCGGTAATGGCAATACCCGGATCAATACCGATTACACGCATCCAGTCACCTGTACTTTCCCCCCGCCAGCCGGTTACTGACTGATCAAGGTTAATAGATCCTCAGAAATATCAAAGTTGGCATAAACATTCTGCACATCGTCATGCTCATCGATCGCTTCCATAAGCCTGATGATACGTGATGCCAGCTCCGGATCGGTAATACTGACGGTGGTGCTTGGCAGCATAGTTACCTCATCTGAAGCAACGGGAATGTTTTGTTCCTGAAGATGCTGTTTTACGGCTTCAAAGTTTTCCAGCGCAGTGGTTATGCTGTATGTTCCGTCATCTTCAAGCGTTACATCTTCCGCTCCGGCATCGAGTACGGCCAGCATTAAATCATCTTCATCGATGGTCAATTCATTTAGATTGACGGTCAAAAAACCTTTCCGGCTGAACATCCACGAAACACAGCCCGACTCACCAAGGCTTCCTCCGTGACGGGAAAATATGTGCCTGATCTCCGCCACGGTGCGGTTCTTGTTGTCGGTCATCACCTCAAGCAGCACCGCCACGCCACCGGCAGCATAACCTTCGTAGTTTGTCTGATCATAACTGGTTCCTTCCTGCCCACCGAGACCTTTCTGAATAGCACGCTGGATATTTTCACCGGGCATATTATTTTCACGTGCTTTTTGCACAACCAAGCGGAGGCGAAAGTTTGCACTGATATCTTCGCCGCCTTCCCTGGCCGCTACAGATATTTCACGAGCCAGCTTGGTAAATATTTTTCCTCTTTGTGCATCCACACGTGCTTTGCGATGTTTGGTGTTGGCCCATTTTGAATGACCGGCCATTGGCATTCCTCCCGAATAACAGTCATCAATCAAAGATTTCGCGGCGCTTTTCCAGGAAAAGGAGCAGCGGATAACCCAAGCCGTAGCATGCAATAATCTGCCCGGCACCCACCCAGAGGATGGCCAGATGGAGCGGAAAATCCAGCACATAATGCAGCACCACCCCGACTACCAGGGCATTGATGATCACCGGAGGCAACGGAACAAGATATTTTATTTTTATCCTGGCGACCAGCAATGCCGAAAGCAATGAGGCCAGGCTTCCGAACACAATGTCGAGGATGCCGTGGCCGCCGACAATATTGGCAATCAAACAGCCAACGAATAAACCCGGCACGGCTGCCACCGTGAAAAACGGCAGTATCGTCAGCATTTCTGAAACTCTCACCTGGATCACCCCGTAGCTGATCGGCGCCAGCACGATGGTCAGTAAAGCATAAATTGCGGCAATCATGGCAGCCTTTGTCCAGTAACCGAGCTGTTTTCTTTCCTTTTTCACAATAAACACCGGGCCTTCCTTGTTTTTTATTAAGCAGGGTGTCTGCGACCTGCTATGCATATTATAAAGATTTATGCCTTAAAAGAAAAGTGACAGCGCAGGCAGTCAGTCTGTAAAAAGGTAAGGCAATCTGGATTTTGTTTTTTATTCTACCTGACTATCCAATGCACCAAGCTCCGCAATAACATAACTTTTTAGTCTTCGTGCTGCTCCGCTGAGTATCCTGCGGTGATCGTAGACAAGGTACAGCGAACGCCGCAAATCCAGTGCCTCGATATTATAAACATCTACCGTTTGGGCTTCGACCATGTCCTGCACGGATAGTTTCGACACAACGGCCACCCCGAGACCGTGCTTGACCGCCTGCTTGATGCCCTCGAGACTATTAAAGCAGGCAACCCCTTTAAATCTATCGACAGTTAAGGCCTGATTGGCCAAAGCTTTTTCAAACAGCTGCCGTGTCGCCGACCCTGTTTCCCTCATCAGAAGATATTGTGAGAAACACACTTCTACCGGCACCCCGTTCGGGAAAGCATTGTCGGGGAAGAGTTTTTTGGGCGTGCATAGCACCAGCTCGTCTTCCAGCAGCGGAATATAGATAAGGCGTTCGTCCCGCTTGATCAGGCCGACAAAACCTAAATCGTAGCTGTAATTCAAAACTCCTTCCAGAACTGCGTTTGTCGCCAGGATAGTGATATTATATTCAAGCGGCGCACAACGCTGCCTGAAAAGTGCCAGCAGTGACGGCAGCAGGTAAATGCCCGGCACGGTGCTTGCCCCGATATTCACCGAACCACTTGCCTTCTCATATTGCCGGGATAGCTTTTCCCGACATTCTTCCTGCAGGTTAACGAGTGCCTGGGCGTAATCGAGAAAAATACGACCATCTTCGGTGAGAGAAAGTTCACGCGAGCGGGATCGATCAAAAAGTACTACTCCCAGTTCTTCCTCTAAAGTTTTAATTTTTGTGCTGACCGATGGTTGACTGATGTATAATTTCTCGCCGGCTTCGCTGAAGCTTTTCAGCGATGCAACCTTCAAGAATATCCGGATCTGATCAAAATCCATTGAGAGTTACCTTTCACGTTTTTTCCATTATACGTTTAATCGTAAAGTTCGTCTATGCCCAAGCCAGCTGTGAGGGCAACATATTGTTTACCACGAAACTAATAGAACTGTTCTCTTCTATTACATATTTCTATTTCAACAATGATCTTCCTTTCTTTATAATGATACTTGCACTGATCAATATATAATCCCGGGAGGTTGGATATGCGCGATAAGTTATTTATAATTGTGGCCGGCGCTGGGCTTGGCTTGCTGGCAGTGATCCTGGCGGTGATGGGCAACCCGCCAAATATGGGTTTCTGTATCGCCTGTTTTTTAAGGGATATCGCCGGCGGGCTGGGGTTGCACAGAGCAGAACCCGTCCAGTACCTGCGGCCGGAAATGATGGGGCTGGTGCTCGGCTCTTTTGCGGCTGCTTTTTACATGCGCGAATACAGGGCAACCGCTGGCTCTGGCCCGGTGCTGCAGTTTGTGCTGGGCATGCTGATGATGGCGGGAGCCCTTATCTTTTTGGGATGCCCGCTGCGGATGATTCTGCGCCTGGCCGGCGGAGACTGGAATGCATTGGTCGCGCTACCAGGTTATGTTCTTGGAGTTTGGGGCGGCACTTTATTCCTGAAAAAAGGGTATACTCTGGGACGCAGCCAGGAGCAAACGCCGGCAAATGGCTTTGCCGGGCCTATCATAGCTTTAATGCTTTTGCTTTTCTTGATAGCCAGGCCGGCCTTTATCTTTTTCAGCATAGAGGGCCCCGGCTCCATGACTGCTCCCCTGTTTATTTCCTTGGGCGCCGGCTTGCTGGTTGGTATTATGGCTCAGCGCACCAGGCTTTGCACTATGGGCGCTGTTCGCGACTTGTTCCTGTTTAAAGATACACACCTTTTTCTCGGCCTGGCCGCTATCTTTCTGGTCGTCCTGGTCGGCAATATGGTTACAGGCAGATTTATCCCTGGTTTCACGAATCAACCCGTGGCCCATACAAACAGTCTATGGAATTTTCTCGGCATGACCGTGGTCGGGCTGGCAGCAGTACTTGCCGGCGGCTGCCCTATGCGGCATTTGATTCTGACCGGCGAAGGACAGGGCGACTCTCTGATAACGGTTATGGGCATGACCGTCGGAGCCGCCTTCATGCATAACTTTAATTTGGCCGGAAGTCCGGCTGGTGTTCCAGTGGGTGGCCAGTGGGCTGTTATTATTTCACTGGTGTTTCTGGTTATTATCGGCTCAGTCAACAGCGCTGCGCGCGTCACGAAAAAACTGGCCGCTAAGGCGGCAGGGTAACCAACCGAGATTTATAGCGGATTGACTTAACCAATAATCAGGGTAAAATAAATACCATGCGGAGAGGTCAGTCACTTCTGATTTAAGCGATCGGCGCGGGACTATGTTGCTCAGAGCCTGATGTGCACTTAAAGTGCCCCGGCCTGTCCGCTAATGAAGGGGTTGTCAATGATCACAAACTGCTATATAACTTTTTCAAGCACCTATTTTGCCATACGTGCCGAAAGCCTGCTCACAGAACTGCCGCTGTCGTTTAAAATGTTGCCTGTGCCACGCAGTATCAGCTCTGGCTGCGGTGTTGCTTTGCGATGTAATTGCGAGGATTTACCGGTATTAAGAAACCATTTGCTAATAAACAACCTCGAACTGGAGGGCTTCTACAGGGTCGAGGAAAAAGGGCTGCAAAGGCCAGTTGTCTCGAGACTACACTTCGATCAGTAATGGCAGGGTGAAAATGACAAAAGAACTGAATTTATATTTTGATAATGCTTCAACTTCCTGGCCCAAACCGGAAAGCGTTTACGGAGCGCCGGAGCGCCAAATGCGCCAGGTTTACGGCAACCCCGGTCGCACTGGTCATACACGGACATTGGAGGCAGACCGCCTGATTTACCGCACCAGGGAAGCCTTGGCAAACCTTTTTCACGCCCCTGACCCGGGGCGTATTGTTTTCACGCTTAATGCTACTGATGCTTTAAACATGGCCATCAAAGGTCTTGTTGAACCAGGCGACCATATTCTGTTTACGGCGATGGAGCATAATTCTGTTTTGCGCCCCTTAGGCGGCCTGCGCAAAGCCGGATCAATATCCACAACAGCCATTCCGTGCTCTCCCGAAGGGTACCCCGATCTTGATTGCCTCGAAAAATTATACCAAAGCAGAAGCCGCTTGCTGATCATTAACCATGCTTCGAATGTGATCGGCACAATTACTCCGCTGAACGAAATGATCGCGTCGGCACACCGGCACGGGGTTTATGTGCTGGTGGATGCCGCGCAAACTGCCGGCGTGATACCGATAGATGTTACCTCTGCCGAAATAGACTTGCTTGCTTTTACCGGGCATAAAAGCCTTTTGGGCCCGTCTGGCACCGGCGGACTTTATGTGAGAAACGGAATCGATTTAAAACCGTGGCGCGAAGGCGGCACCGGCAACTACTCTGAAACAGATCATCATCCTTCCGGCATGCCGGAAAGGTTGGAAGCAGGGACACTGAACAGCCCCGGTCTGGCCGGACTTCTGGCGGGCGTCACTTTTATTCAAGAAACCGGAATGGCTGCGATCAGAAATCATGAAACGGTGATCCGAGCTTACCTCCACAATAAGCTGCAGGCCGTACCCGGAATTACTATCTACGGCCCCTCTGCTTCAAGCTGTTGTACGGCTGCCCTCTCATTTAACCTGGCCGGCACAGATAACGGCGCGATTGGGCATATTCTAGAAAGTTCTTTTGGTATCCTTTGCCGAACAGGGCTACACTGTGCGCCGCTTGCTCATAAGGCGATCAGCACTTTCCCGCAGGGGACAGTCCGTTTAAGCCCCGGTTTTTTCACCAGTACGGCTGATGTTGACTACCTGGTGGAAGCGGTAGCAGAGATTGCGAGGCTTGCCACTAGTTGACAAAATAGCAATAAGCCTGATTCCCTCCCCCCCACCCTTATGGGTGCTTTGGTTTTACTTAAAATACGTCCGTCAAGGAGGCAGTTTCAGTGGAACTAATCGATTGCCGTGGACTAAGTTGTCCCAAACCGGTGTTGTTGACAAAGAGCGCTTTGGAAACAAATCCGTCCGGAAACCTGACTGTGCTTGTCGATAGCATAACGGCACGCGAAAACGTGATGCGATTTGTGCGGAATAATGGCCGCGTGGCCGATTGGAAAGAAGAAAACGGTTTGTTCACAATTACTATTGCCAGCGGGCAGGAAAAAACAGGGCAGGCTAATCTTGCCGATTGGCGTGTGTCCTGTGCCACGGCGCAAACAAACGATGCTCCGGTCTTGCTTCTAAGCACGGATGAACTTGGCACGGGGAGCAGCGAGTTGGGGCGCCTGCTGTTGCGAAACTTTATCTATACAATT
>DATIKA010000225.1:0-5449 GCA_035478055.1 Candidatus Limnocylindrales bacterium
AATATAGGTGATCTCTATTTTTTGCATGCCGCCGAGCTGGAGAAGTTGCCGCGTATGGCGGAGAAATCAGCGGTTAAACTAATCGGGGCGATCGAAAAAAGCAAAGGGAACCCGCTGCGACGCCTTTTATTTGGGTTGGGCATACGTTTTGTCGGGGAAAGGGCGGCCAGCCTGTTGGCTGAACACTTCGGTTGCATGGATCGGCTGCAGAGCGCCGGTGCCGAAGAGTTAACCCATATTCCGGAAATCGGCCCCAAAATAGCAGAATCGCTGGTGTTATTTTTCAGTTTAAAGAGTACCGGAGATGTGTTGTCAAAACTTCGGCAGGCCGGAGTGAACTTCACAGAACCGCTTGAAACTTCAGCGGGGAATACACTGGCTGGCAAATCGTTTGTATTCAGTGGTTCACTGTCCGGTTATACCAGGGATGAAGCTTTTGCGCTGGTTGAAGCAAGAGGCGGAAAAGTAAGTGGCACGGTCAGTAAAAAAACTGACTACCTTGTCGTTGGCGAAGAACCGGGCAGCAAACTGACCAAAGCCCAAGCCATTGGGGTAGCAGTCCTGGATGAGGCAGCCTTCAAACAGCTATTGCAATAATTTAGGGACACTTTAAAAATTATTGTTGAGGAGGGCGCAGGTAGATGGAGGCGAAGATGTCAGCTTTGGCAGCGGACGAGGAGGGCAAACTGCTGTTGCAAACAATTATTGATTCTCTTTCCGACGCTGTTTCCGTGGTTGATGAAAATGGCATCGGTATTATGATCAACCGGGCTTACACCAGGATTACCGGACTTACGGAGGAGCAGGTTTTGACGAAACCGGCTTCGGTCGATATCGCTGAAGGGGAAAGTGTGCACATGCGCGTGCTGCAAACTAAAAAATCGGTTAGAGGTGTGCACATGAAGGTAGGACCCTTCCGGCGTGAGGTGATCGTCAGTTGTGAACCACTGATCATTAACGGCAAACTGAAGGGCAGCGTTGGGGTAATCCATGACATTTCCGAGGTGCGCCGGGTAATGGAAGAGCTTGAGCGCACACGGCGTCTGGTACGGCGCCTTGAATCACGCTATACATTTGATGATATCATTGGCAATAGCAAACGGCTTCAGGAAGCAATTGCACGGGCCAGGCAGGCGGCTTCAACCCCGGCTTGCGTGCTGTTGCGAGGCGAGTGCGGTACCGGTAAAGAACTTTTTGCCCACGCTATTCATCATGCCAGTGATCGGGCAAACGAGCCTTTTATACGTGTCAACTGTGCTGCATTGACCGATACATTGCTGGAAAGTGAACTTTTTGGCTATGCCGATGGTGCATTTACCGGGGCCAAAAAGGGTGGGCGCAAGGGTTATTTTGAAGAGGCTAACGGCGGCACTCTTTTCCTCGATGAAATTGGCGCGATGACTCATGAAGCTCAGGCCAAGTTATTGCGGGCAATACAGGAAGGCGAAGTTATGCGTGTGGGTGAATCGCGTTCACGCCTCATTGACGTCAGAGTGATAGCGGCAACCAATGCTGAATTGGAAGTAATGGTTGAGCAGGGATTATTCCGTAAAGATCTTTACTACCGTTTGAATGTCATGCCGATTCAGATGCCTCCTTTGAGGGAGATTAAAAGCGATATTCCACTGTTGGTCAACTTTTGCCTTTCCCGTTATGCCCCGGAATACGGCCGTACGGTGGCCGAAGTAACGCCGGCAGTTTACCGCCGCCTTAAAAATCACGATTGGCCCGGTAACATGCGCGAATTGCAAAATGTCATATCCAGGGCATTGATCAATATGGGCCGGGACGAGACGGTAATCGATGAGCAGCACTTAACGCCTTTTGTGAGCTTGTCCGAAAAAGCAGCGCCGGATTTTTTGCCGACCGATGGTTCTTTACAAGAGTTGCATCGAAGTTGGGAAAAGGAGCTTCTTCAGAATGTGTTGCATCAAACTCATGGCAACAAGGCTGAGGCAGCACGTCGTTTAAAAATATCCATTCGTAACTTCTACAACAAACTGCATCAATATAAACTCCTCTAAAATCAAGCTTTCCAAAGCTTTGCTTAAATTCTTGCCTTACCAGAAATCTGCCTGGCATATTACATCTTTGATGTGAAAAATTCACTAAACCAAAAAATTAACGCATCTTTGTATCTTTGCCCATTAATTGGTACGAATATTGCTTCTATTAAAGGGTAGAGCAATGTTGATTGGCCGATGGTGCAGTTGCCTTCGCGTTGAGTATTTTGGATAGCGATTCCCAAGTTGCTCTCCTGGCTGCCTACGCGAAACGGCACAGGGCGTGTTGTAGCGGCGCTTATCAACGCCTGGCGGTTGTGTGAGGTAAATAAAACGACAGATTTAATTACTTGAAGCAAAAGATCTGACGAACAAGCGATCAGAGCATGCAATATTTTGCAAGCAAATAATTGCAAAGTGCAATAAATTGCAGTGATTGAGTGAAATCTTAGCATTGTAGTTTGCAGAAATTAACACCGCTGAGAGGCTGCCAAAAAACGCGCCTGTGAGGTCGTATGGCTGGAGCAGTTGAAAATTTTTTCAGGAACAGGTATTTACGATGAAAAGGGGGATCGAAATGGAAATTAAAACCTTTTTAGACGAAGAACGTTGTAAGGGATGTGCGCTTTGTATCGATGCCTGCCCCCAGCAGATCATTGAATTGGCCGCATCCATAAACGCCAAGGGTTTCCACCCGGCGGCAGTTATGGATCAGGAACGGTGCACTGGTTGCGCTCTTTGCGCTCTGATGTGCCCGGATCTGGTGATCAGCGTGTACCGGCCTGAGCGGAATCCGGCGAAAGTTGGGGTCGGAGGGGGAAGTGGTAGATAGTTGAAAGAACTCGTTCTGATGAAGGGAAACGAAGCCGTGGCTGAAGCGGCGATCAGAGCCGGTTGCCGGTATTATTTTGGTTATCCGATTACGCCCCAGAATGAGATTCTTGAGTATATGTCATGGCGTCTACCCGAGGTCGGAGGAGTGTTTATTCAGGCTGAAAGTGAGATTGCGGCCATCAACATGGTCTATGGTGCCGCCGCGGCCGGAGTGCGGGCGATGACGTCCTCTTCTTCACCGGGTATCAGCTTGAAACTTGAGGGTATTTCTTACCTGTGTGGTTCGGAATTGCCTGCCACTATCGTGAATATGACTCGTGGCGGACCAGGTTTAGGAACCATCCAGCCAGCTCAGTCCGATTATTTCCAGGCGGTAAAAGGTGGCGGGCACGGTGATTACCGCCTGCTGGTTTACGGTCCGGAATCTGTCCAGGAGATGGTGGATCTGACATTTTTGGGAGTGGAACGTGCTGATCATTACCGGAATCCGGTGCTCATATTGGGTGATGGTATCCTGGGTCAGATCATGGAACCGGTTTGTTTTCCACCATTTGTCGAATTGGCTAGCCTTCCTAATAAGCCCTGGGCTGCAACCGGTCGTCACGGCGGACCTAAAAGGGTGGTAAACTCACTTTATTTGGAGCCGGAAGACTGTGAAGAGCACAACCGTCATCTTCAAGCCAAATACCAGGATATGGCAAATATTGAGAAGCGGTGGGAAACAATACAGGCAGAAGATGCCAGTCTGCTAGTGGTGGCTTTCGGTACCACGGCCCGTATTTGCCGTACCAGTGTCGAAAACTTGCGTGAAAAAGGTTTTCCGGTTGGTTTATTTCGACCGGTCAGTCTGTGGCCGTTTCCGGATACAGCTTTGGATAAATTGCTGGGCACAGGCAGAGTACGGGCGGTGCTGGTTGTGGAGATGAATGCCGGGCAGATGGTGGAAGATGTTCGCCTCGTGGCATGCGGCCGGGTTCCGGTGCATTTCTACGGACGGATGGGAGGCATGGTTCCAACGCCGGAAGAGATTCAAAAACAGGTGACAAATCTGTTATAAGGATGGTGCAGGTGATGCGAACAGTATTTGAAAAGCCAGCAACCCTGGCGGACAAGCCCACGCACTATTGCCCCGGTTGCACTCATGGTATTGCCCATCGTTTAGTTGCGGAAGTGTTGGAAAAACTGAATGTTTGCGACCGGGTGGTGGGGGTTGCTTCCGTAGGTTGTTCGGTGCTTGCCTACGACTATTTCGATTATGATATGATTCAGGCCGCTCACGGCCGGGCCACTGCGGTTGCCACCGGGGTGAAGCGGGCCCGTCCTGACTGCGTAGTTTTTACATACCAGGGTGATGGTGATCTGGCTGCGATAGGATTGGCGGAAACCATTCACGCTGCAGCCCGGGGAGAAAATATAACTGTAATTTTCATCAACAATGCTATTTTTGGTATGACCGGAGGACAGATGGCTCCTACTACCATGTTGGGACAGAAAACCAGCACTACAACCGCGGGGAGAGAGTCTCAGCGTGAAGGTTTTCCGTTGCGCATGTGCGAGATGCTTATGACGGTACGAGGAGTGGCCTACCTGGCCCGTGTCCCTCTGACCAATCCGGGCAATGTGGCCCGGGCGCGAACAGCAATTCGCAGAGCTTTTCAGGCACAGATCGAGGGAAAGGGTTTTGCCCTGGTAGAACTGCTTTCTACCTGCCCGAATGGTTGGGGGTTAACTCCACGTAAGGCTTTGCGCTGGGTCGATGAGGTTATGGCAGATTATTATCCACCCGGAGAATTTTGCGTTGAACCAGGTGATCCTGATGGTGGCCGCGCCGGAAGGCCGGTGAGTTGGTCGTGAACGATAAATACGAAGTTATTATGGCCGGTTTTGGCGGTCAGGGAGTGATGATGATGGGGCAGCTGCTGGCTTATTCAGGTATGCTGGAAGGGTTACAGGTGACCTGGATGCCTTCTTACGGTCCCGAGCAGCGTGGGGGGACAGCCAACTGCACTGTTGTTCTGTCTTCCCATGCCATCGGTTCTCCGGTGGTCGAACGGCCTGCTGCCGTGATCGCCATGAACCGACCGTCGCTCGATAAATTTGAAGATGCTATTTTGCCGGACGGGCTGCTGATTATCAACTCTACTCTTGTGGGAAGATTATCCGGGCGGCTTGATTTGACCGTTTTGGCCATACCGGCTTCCCAGGTAGCTGACGATCTTGGTAACGGGCAGATTGCCAACATGGTTGCTTTGGGGGCTTTTCTGGAGGCTACCGATCTGGTTCAGCTCGAGTCAGTGCTGCAGTCGTTGAAAAAGATCCTGCCGGCACACCGTCATAACCTGATTCCCCAAAACGAGCAGGCCTTACGGCGTGGAATGGAGCTGGCAAGGGAGCTGCTTAAAGCCCGGGGACGGGGCTTGAGCTGTTGCCGACCGGATGCCGAAAATTGATCTGGTTCTGGTGAAAAGAATATTGGGGAAAAACACAAAAGGGTGCAGAAATTTGTGCCCTTATTTTTTTTGACGGGACGATTCCACAACAGATACTCTGTATGGAAAAAATAAATATTGGAATTATAATAACTATTATAATTAGCAGCAGGATTTTTTTTT
>DATIKA010000226.1:0-3888 GCA_035478055.1 Candidatus Limnocylindrales bacterium
TGACGGTGTGCCCATCGAAAACGCCGGTGTGCCAGGGGTAAGAAATCCACTATCGACCATTAACCCGGCAGAGATTGAGTCATTTACCGTGTTGAAGGATGCTTCAGCTACCGCAATTTATGGCGCAAGGGCTTCTAATGGCGTAATTCTAATTACCACCAGAAGAGGCCGGGAAGGAATGCCATTGCAACTCTCCTATACAGGCACTTATTCCTTATCAACCGCTGCCAGGAAGGCCGATATGCTTTCGACAACTGAATTTCGCGACCTAATCAACCAAAGGTTTGCAGGACGCCCTGATGTACTAGGTTTACTTGGCAATGCAGAAACTAATTGGCAAGATCTGATATTTCAGAATGCCTTTGCTCACGACCATGTTGTTACGGCAACAGGAGCATTCCATTTTTTGCCATACAGGGTTTCTGTTGGGTATTCGGGCCAGGATGGGGTTCTAAAAACCGATAACATGACCAGGCTTACAGCATCGGTAAACCTCACTCCAACCCTGCTGAATGACGATCTTCAGTTGACTCTTAGCGCAAGAGGTTCAGTTATAAATAACTTTTTTGCAGACCAGGGCGCCATCGGTGCAGCAACACGTATGGACCCCACCCAGTCAGTAATGCAGCAAGGCAGCCCATTTGGAGGCTACTTTGCATGGCAACTTGCCGGACGCCCCACTCCGGGCACAGCCAACCCGGTAGGCTTGTTAGAGCTTCGTGAAGATGAGGCTCAAGCTAACCGTTTTATTGGAAATTTCAGGGCGAATTACAGATTGCCTTTTTTGCCCGACTTGCGCGTTAATTTAAATATGGCCTACGACTATTCATCATCCGAGGGTACATCTTTTACTCCTGATTTTGCAGCATGGTCATATTTTCAGGGCGGCTTTCAGGGAAATTACTGGCAGACCAGAGAAAATCAATTGTTTGACTTCTACCTGAATTACAACCGGGAGTTTGAGGGCATAAGAAGCAACATCGATTTTACTGCCGGATACTCCTATCAAAGATTCTGGCACAGAGGTTCAGAATTTAGGAGCAACATTCCCAACAATTTGGCTTTTCGCAATGGGCACAACCCCGACAGTTTGCGAATCCTCTTCCCAGATCTACCTTATGCATCAGAACAGGTTTTGATTTCCTTTTTCGGAAGGCTGAATTATACTTTTATGGACAGATACCTGCTGACGCTTACTTTGAGAAATGACCACACTTCAAGGTTCTCGCCCGAAACCCGCTCAGGTTGGTTCCCTTCGGTGGCATTTGCATGGCAGGTTAACGAGGAGCCTTTTATGGCCAATGCAGATTTTTTCAGCGAGCTGAAATTCCGTGTCGGATATGGTGTTACAGGACAGGAAAATATCGGGCTGGGAGATTTCCCGTGGATGGCTCGCTTTACTCGTAGTATTGTGGGCGCCTCATATCCGTTTGGCCGCCCGGATAATTTCATTCAAACAATTCGTCCGGCAGGTCACGACCGGAACTTAAAATGGGAGGAAACCTCAACTTTTAATATCGGCTTGGATTGGGGGATTTTTGACCACAGATATTACGGATCGATTGACTTTTACACACGCGAAACCAGAGATCTAATCAACTTCATTCCCATACCGGCCGGTACCAACCTTACAAATTTTATTACCACAAACGTGGGCGATATGAGCAATATTGGTGCTGAATTGAGTTTGTTTACCCGCCCTGTGGTCACTCAGGATCTTACATGGTTGCTTGGTTTCAATGCAAGCTGGAACCAATCAGAAATCACCAAGCTTACCGTGGTTGATGATCCGGGGTATATAGGCATACTAACAGGCGGTATAGCTGGGGGAGTTGGCAACAACATCCAAATCCACAGCGTGGGTTTTGCCCCGTATTCGTTTTTCGTGTTCCAGCAAGTATATGCTCCAAACGGCAAGCCACTCGAGGGAGTTTACGTTGACCGCAATGGCGACGGAATAATAAACGAACTGGATATGTATCGCTTCGGGCAAAGAGCGCCTCTTTTTACACTTGGGCTTACCAACGAGTTTCAATACAGGCAATGGACCCTTTCTTTTGCCGGCAGGGCACACTTAGGAAATTTTGTTTACGACAATGTCAGATCAACTGCAGGTGAGCTAACCTGGCTGTTCAATCCAAGGGGGCCATATCTGAGTAATGTGCATCGCGAAGCATTGAAAATTGGCTTCAACAGCTCACAGTTCTTCTCGGATTATTTCGTGCGTGATGCATCCTTTTTCAAGATGGACCACATAACCCTTAGTTACAATTTTGGCAATATCCTTGGAGCAGGTTCTAACCTGATCCTTTCGGGCATTGTGCAAAACGCATTTGTCATAACCCAATACGAAGGCATTGACCCTGAGGTGTTCAGTGGCATTGACAACAACATTTATCCGCGTCCGCGCAATTTCATCATGAGCCTTAGCTTTCAGTTTTAACAAAAACCCAAAAAGAAAATGAAAAAGTCAATTATAAAATTTCTTACGGTTGCAGGATTTGCCCTGATGTTTTCGTCATGTATGGGCGATCTCGACACCCGGCCCCTGGATGGAAGGGAGTTAACGGCTGCAGATGTTTTTGACGATCCCACTTCATATCAGCGGTTTCTTGCAAAACTCTATGCCGGTCTTTCCTTAACCGGGCAGGAAGGACCCAGCGGAATGCCAGATATTAGTGGCATTGATGAAGGGTTCAGCCAATACCTTCGTGCCATGTTCCATCACCAGGTACTCTCGACCGATGAAGCCGTAATAGGGTGGGCTGATCAGACCCTGCTCGATTTCGTTCACCAGGACTGGACATCGACCGACGTTTTCGTAGCAGCTTTCTATTACCGGATATTTTACCAGATCGCCATGGCAAACGAGTTTCTGAGGGAAACCTCCGATGCCAATCTCGACAGAAGAGGTGTAACCGGCCAGTTGCGAACTGATATTCAGGGTTACAGGCTTGAGGCCAGGTTTTTAAGGGCTTTAAGTTATTGGCATGCGCTCGACGTGTTCGGCAATGTTCCGTTTATCACTGAAAATGACCCCATGGGAGGTAGGTTTCTTCCCCCACAAATCAGAAGAGCCGATTTGTTTGTTTTTCTGGAAAACGAGCTAAAGGCTATTTATCCAAATATGGCAGAACCCAGGTCTCCAGGTTATTATGGCCGTGCCGACAGGGCGGCTGCCTGGATGCTTTTAGCTAAACTCTATTTAAATGCAGAGGTATATATTGGCCAGCCTCGCTACACTGAAGTGATAACCTATACCACACGGATAATCAATGCCGGTTATACCCTTGAGCCAAATTTCCGGCACCTCTTTAATGCTGACAATCATCGTAGTCATGGCACTGAAATCATTTTCACCGTTCCGTTCGATGGAATTCATACCAATACCTGGGGTGGGACTACATTTATGATACGCGGAGGAACCGGAGGGACTATGAACCCGTTGCATTCGGGCATTGAAAGCGGCTGGGGCGGTCTAAGGACTACCCGTAACATTGTTAACCTATACTCCCTTGCTGATGGAAGGCGCCTTTTGCACACCCATGGACAAACCCTCGACATTGACGACCTAACAAGATTCACAGATGGGTATGCAAGTACTAAATTCACAAACATAAGGCGCGATGGGTCACGCGGTTCAAGCCTTGCCTGGGTCGATACGGATTTCCCCATGTTCCGTCTTGCCGATGTGTATCTGATGTACGCCGAGGCTGTTTTGCGGGGAGGAACTGGCGGCTCAAGGGCCACTGCTATTGGATATGTAAATGCTTTGCGCCAAAGGGCTTGGGGTAGCGCCGCCGGCAATGTTACCGATATTACGCTCGATTTTATACTTGATGAGCGCGCACGCGAACTGTTTTGGGAAGGGCACAGGCGTACCGACCT
>DATIKA010000227.1:0-2713 GCA_035478055.1 Candidatus Limnocylindrales bacterium
AAACGGAACTTACCGGGGTCAAAAAACGCTGGAGGTAGAATTAAAAGATTTACAGTACTGTGATAGCGCTGTTAATGGTAATCTGCAGCTGATTGACCGGCGCAATCACAAAAACCGTTTTAGCTATTTGCAAGAAATCCTTAAGAAAGATAGCAGCGATACCGTGGTTTTTGCCGCTACCCGTGCCCGGCTGGAAAAAATAAAAGCTTGCCTTCATGTGGAACCCCCGGTTTATTTCCTCACCACTGGTTCTGTGAGCAGTTTTTCAGATATTCCTGAACGCTGCAGTAAGTTATTTCTTTTTGATTTACCTCTTCATGAAGGATTGTTGGAGCCAGTTTTGCGTAATAACGACCCTTACCAGCCTATTACGGTGCATCTTCTGTACGGGTTGGAAGATCAGGAGCGCAACAGTTTGCTCATTGATCTGTCTTTTCCCTCAACGCAGCTGTTGGTAGTGATTTACAGCTTGCTTGTCGAGGCGGCAGGTAGAGGTAATGCGACCGTTTTCCCTGGCCAGGTTAAAGAACAGCTCAAGATTAAACCTGGTAAGAATTTTTGGCATCGCTGCAAAGGCATATTTACTGAAATTGGCCTCCTGGAAGGTGATCAGCTGGCACCTGATTGGGTTGCACAAAACGATTCATGGCAAAATCGCCTCATTTCTTCCCCTGTTTTTTGCAATAGTCAGGAACTGCGAAAGCGGTGTATGAAATTCCAGGAACTGCTTTTATATGAAACCCCCACCGAAATCGCCCGCCACCTGAATAATCTCCCCTTCCTCTAAAAGCGCAGTACGTGTCAACTCACATAAAGATCTAACTCATAGTTAGATTAGAAGTGAGTGATCGCGAGTATAGCTATTTAAGCCTTTTTTTGGTATTATTTGAAGAGTGGACTATTACTGTTGAACGTTAAGGCCCGGCAGTGGCCTGGCAGATTGCTGTTTGTGGTGGTACAGGTTAACCAGCGATTGGGGAAAGACTGATGCTGATATGTTGATTGAAGAAAAAAAACTTGGTGATTTGAAAAAAAGAGTAAGCCGCTACTGTCCCGATATGGCTGACTGGGCGCTGGCTGAAAAAGCGTACTACTATTCGCTGAAAGCGCATTCCGGACAATGCCGTGAATCCGGTGAGTCTTATATCATTCATCCTCTGGGTGTAGCTATGATCTTATCTGATCTTGAGCTTGACCTGGTTACAATTATTGCCGGATTGCTGCATGACGTGGTAGAGGACACAGTGGTCACACTTGAAGATATCACCCTTGAGTTTGGCGAAGAAGTCGCCGCCCTGGTTGACGGTGTAACAAAGTTGAGCAGGCTTGATTTTACCTCCAGGGAGGAGCAGCATGCGGAAACATTACGCAAAATGTTTATTGCCATGGCCCAGGATATACGGGTTGTTATGATCAAACTGGCCGACCGGACACATAATCTGCGTACGCTTCGCTACCTCAATACTTATAAGCAAAAAGAGATAGCCCGTGAAACGCTCGAAATATATGCTCCTTTAGCCCACCGCCTCGGCATTTATAAGATCAAGTGGGAGTTGGAAGATCTCGCTTTTCGCTATATGCAACCAAGCGATTATTTCCAGTTGGTCGACAAACTGGCTAAAAACAGGCGTGAGCGGGAACATTTTATCAATCGTATTATTTTGATCTTGCAAGATCAATTCGAAAAGTCAACTATTAAAGCCGAAATTCAGGGCCGCCCCAAGCATCTATACAGCATCTATAACAAGATGAAAGCACAGGAAAAAGAATTAGACGAAATATATGACTTAACTGCAGTTCGGGTAATCGTGGATACGGTCAAGGACTGCTATCATGCCCTTGGTATCGTCCACACTATTTGGAAACCAATCCCCGGCCGATTCAAAGACTTTATCGCCATGCCGAAGCCGAACATGTATCAGTCGTTACATACAACTGTTTTTGCAGCGGAAAATGAGCTTGTCGAAATTCAGATCAGGACATGGGACATGCATCGAACAGCCGATTACGGCATTGCCGCTCACTGGCGGTATAAAGAAAAAATTAAAGATTCGGGAGAATTGGATGATAAGCTGACCTGGTTGCGGCAGCTGCTGGAGTGGCAGCATGACTACCGGGATGCGCGGGACTTTATTAAAGATTTGAAAGGTGAACTATTCACTGATGAAGTATTTGTTTTCACTCCTAAAGGTGACGTAATAGATCTTCCTGCTGGCTCAATTACACTAGATTTTGCGTATAAAATCCATACTGATGTCGGGAACAGATGTGTAGGGGCGCGCGTAAACGGGCGTTTAATACCGCTTGACTATCAAATGAAAACCGGTGACATGGTAGAGGTAGTTACTTCAAAACAGGGCTCACCGAGCCGTGACTGGCTCAAGCTGGTTAAAACATCTCATGCCAAAAGTAAAATCCGGAACTGGTTCAAAAAAGAACGACGCGAAGAAAATATCGAAAAGGGCCGGGAAATGATCGAGCGCGAGATAAGGCGTGTTAATGTTGAGCAGAGAGTATTGTTGAAAAGTGATCTTTTGGAAGAGGTTGGGCGCACATTTACCCTCCTGTCAATAGATGATGTTTATGCTGCTGTTGGCTACGGAGGAGTCTCTGTGCATCAGGTGATCAGCCGTATGCGTGAAGAGTACAGCCGCCGGCATGCGGACAAAGATGAAGCTCCTGCCCTGCAGGAGCTGAAACCGGTTAAACACCT
>DATIKA010000228.1:0-1932 GCA_035478055.1 Candidatus Limnocylindrales bacterium
AAACCTCTGAGAGCTTCACTACTGGCAGATCCGCAGCCTGCAGTTTGACTACCGCCAGATCTACAACAGGAGAATAAAACCAATCTGCCGCCACAAAGATTCCCCGCCCGGGGAAAGATACTGTCATGGAAACAGCATCTTCCACCAGATGGCGGTTGGTAACAATTAACCCCTCAGAGTCGATATTAAAACCGGTTCCTGACAGCTGCTGCGGTGATACACCAGCGTGATTTTCCACACTCAGCAGTACTACCGCTTCCCTTAACTCCTGGACGGAGGGATCGCCAGCCAGTTCCCATGATTCTCTAAGTAGAGACAGATACGGACCGGTAAAAATATAAAGACCTCTCGCGGCTACAGTAAAGAAAAAAACTGCAACTAAAACGAGAGTAACCACTTTCAAGAAAAAAAACACTCGCCTGCGGTGGGCAGGCACAGTTAACTCTTCGTAATTACCGTCATATTGGCGGTTGATCTCTTCAATCAGTTTGAGGTCGGGTTCTTCATCCATTTTTCTAGAAACAATAGTTCCCCCCTCAGATTAAGTCAGCCGCCTGTGAAGACCGCGAAAACCGAGATCAGCACGACGAACAATGCTACCGGAATGGCCACCAAAAGAACAATGTGCAGGATATAGACGCCAATGCTTGCCCCGGTAGAAATATTATGGCTTTCGCGGACAGCAATCACCTGCAGAACCAGCATCCATAAAGATAGCCCGATGCTGACTGAACCACTCAAAATGCTTCCAAAAATACCGGTAAAAGAGCCGATAAAAGATACCGGAACACCAAGAATCAAAGGGAAGCTTGCGAATGCATAGGCTGAAAAAAGGTTCCAGTAACCGCCTTTACCGCCAAATAATTTCGCAAAAAGCTGCAGCACAGCTATCTGGATAAATAGCGATATGAGTATCATGAATGGAATCCCACTCATCATGACAAGAGTGATTACATATGTAAAACCGTATCCTGACATCATCTCTGCAAGCGCGTCATATGATCGATCTGTAAAAACAGAAACAAACATCATCAGCGCAGTGACACCCAGATAAACTAGAATTGCCCAGCCGACAGGTTTTGCCCGGGCAACATCGCGCAGAGTCTGAACCGGCCTGGTTATTACTCCAAAGAGCCATTCTGTCAGTTGATCACTCATTTCGTCACCTCCTATTTTTTCAACTGGCTTCTACTTAATATATGCTGTCGGGGTATTGTCAGCAGATAACACCCTGCCATAGGTTAAACGGCGCCAGACCCACTCCGCAGGGCCGTGAGTATATCTGTTGAGCCACCACGTGCTATAGATAACCTGAATTCCATAAATGGCGAGCGTCAAGAGCAGGATGGAAGGCATGCTGATACTGCCCATGAGGCCTATACCGTAACCATAGAAGAGAATTGAGCAGACGAGGCACTGCACAAGGTAATTGGTCAGGGCCATCCGTCCGAGGGCAGCCAGACCCGAGGAAAGACGACGCAGTTTGTGGGCGTGCCATAAAAGCATGATGCTACTCACATAGAACAACGATAGAAAAGGCGTGCTTATTTCACGCAGAACGACCGCCGACATTATGTTGATCATTGGGGTTGCCGTCAGGGAAATAAGGTTTAACTGTAATCCCAGGTGCAGGAGAGACAACCCAACCCCAACTAACCCTCCGATGCGCCAGGCTTTGCGAATAAAAGGCAAATGAGCGTCTGAGTTTTTAAAAATACCGCTTCGACCAGCATACAACCCCAGCAAGAAGAGGCCAAGGATTCTTGGCACCATAAAGATAGTGTTGACCAGAACAGCTGGAGTTTCAACCGCAAGACGATATTGCACCACATCCCAGTAAGAGCCATACAAATAGATATCTCGCCCCGGATCGGGTGCATCTAGTGCTATGGCGGACATAGCCACCGCCAGGAGAAGGGAGGCTGAGATGAG
>DATIKA010000229.1:0-7359 GCA_035478055.1 Candidatus Limnocylindrales bacterium
CGAACTGATGCAAAACAGAACTGCCGCCAGGAGTCTGAAAAGCTTCGGGGTGAAATTGGACCCCGTATATTTTTCTCTGGTGATCACCAATGGCAGCCAATGTACCATTTTCAAAGCGAGCCTGCACCGTAAACCCCGCCGGTGGTTGTAAAACTTCGTCCGGATAGCTCATCCTATCGCCGCAAGAACTGTCATCCCAAAAAAAACCGGCTGTAAAAAGAGGCTCAGCTTCAACTATGGCATAAGAAGCACGGCCAAGCCCGGTGCTTCTGGTTTTCTCTACCTTCCCCCCCAGTTCTTTAGCCAACAGTTGCATCCCGTAACAGATTCCCAGAACCGGAATGCCGCCTGTAAACAATTCCGAATCGCACCATGGTGCGGCATCCTGATAGATGCTGGCCGGACTGCCAGAAAGGATTATACCGGCCGGATTTTGCTTTTTTATCTTTTCCCAGGAGGTATCAAAAGGCAGCAGCTCACAGTATACCCCGGCCTCTCTTATGCGCCGGGCAATCAACATACTGTGTTGCCCTCCAAAATTGAGTATAACCACTTTTTCACGCGGTCGGTCGGAGTCGTCTTTTAAAAAATGCTCCACTTCGGATCACTTTTCCCTTCTTTGCGCTTTTATCGTAACGGCTTCGTTGTTACATTACGCTCGGGCTTTCATAACCGCATTTCGACGAGTGGGCATCACTTCTACCGCTCGAACCCGTAAAAGAACTGGTATCTGAACCTTACCCAATGGCATATCGTTATGATTCAACAAAAATATACAAATATCCTTTCATTTACATAACTGCAGAGCATATTTATTTCCGGGCAGACCGATAATAGCAGAAACCTGTCTCAAGTAACGAACCCTGATGCAATGGTTGCTATCTCATTATAAAATTACCTCTGCTGATTTCTCTTCCGTCAAAAGATACTGCGATCGTATGTTCGCCGGGACTGAGATTCATTTGAGCGATATCCTGGCCACTAGGATTATAGTTTAACGTGAGGCTGTTTACGCCTGCGTTCAATGGGACTCTGCTCTCCCTGCTCCAGGCAATTGTATTATTATCAACGCGATAATAAACAGCAGAAAAGATAGTTTCTGCACTTTGAAAGGGCGGCGACAAAAGAACTACCAATCTGAAACCGCCATTGTCAAAGGTCCTGAACTCCTGAATCCGGGGAGATAAAGACCAGAAGGCACTGTGAGATACACCGGGGTCAGTACCGCCGCTTACTGGCGGTGGAGTTGCAGGTGCTGGTTCTGCAGGCCTTACTTCAGGGGCCGGCGCCGGAGGCTCTTCTTCAGGGGCCGGCGCCGGAGGCCTTACTTCAGGAGCGGGCGCCGGAGGCCTTACTTCAGGAGCTGGTTCCGCAGGCTGTGCTACAGGGGCAGGCTCCGCAGGCAGTTCTTCGGCCTTACCTTCCTGCGCGACATTACCGGACGAGTCTTCAGCATTCCCGGTTTGATTATTCTCTGAAATAGCAGGCGGTGCTATCTCAGATTGACTATCAGCGGTTTCCGTATCGGCGATGGCCGTGGTGGTGCCTCCGGTAAACACACCGCCAAACCATAAAGCTATGACCGCAATACCAATCACAACTACGGCAGCAAGACCAAATATTAAACCTAATGGTGCAGTTTTCTGTTTAACAGGCGCTACAACACCCGTGCCTGCTGTGCTTGCCGGTGTTAAAGGTGGTTTAACCGCTGCAACCAAACGCTCGCCCATCAGCGCCGCTTGAAATTCCTGCACAGTCTGGAAGCGATCCGGTGCCCGGACTGCCAAAGCTTTTAACATGGCCTGTTCCTCTGTCTCATCAATATCAGCTCCTAGCTGCGAGGGAGGAATCAACGTATCATCGACCAGTCTTTCAAGGGCTTCCGGAGGATGCTGCCCGGCGATCAGGTGATACATGGTTGCTGAGACAGCATAGATATCGGTCCAGGGGCCCTGGACACCCTTGCTGCGATACTGCTCTTCCGGAGCATAACCCGGCTTCAAGATAATTGATAGGCTGCGTCCCTTTTCGCCGATAGCCTGACGGGCCGCCCCAAAATCGAGCAGAATGACCTGCCCCTTGCGATTGATAAAAACATTATCCGGGCTGATATCGCGATGCAAAATATTTGCCGCATGTACTTCTTTCAAAGCGTCCATGACCGGCATAATAATGCCAAGTGCTTGGTCGAGCGGCAGTTTACCGCCCGAATTTGCCAGGTGCTCTTTAAGAGTAATCCCTTCAACATAACTCATGACAAAATAGGCAGTCCCGTTAGCCTTGAAAAAATCACGCACCGAAATAATGTTCGGGTGGTCTTCAAACTGGGCCAGGGTACGGGCTTCCTGTAAAAATTTGTCGAGTCCGTATTCATACTGGCTACCCATGCTGCCTGTATATGCCGATACCTGGCTATGTCCGGCAACGCGCGAAGCCAAATCCTGCGGAAAATATTCTTTAATAGCCAGTTTCAGATTTAAATTGAGGTCCCAGGCCAGGTAGGTAATTCCAAAACCACCCTGTCCCAAAACTCGACCGATGAGGTACTTCTCCAGCAATACAGTACGTGGCAACAGGTATAGCGGGGAATCGGGTGCAGTACCCTCCGTCCAACCGCAGCGTGAACATACGGTTGCCCGATCAGTCTTTTCCTCCATACAGCCCATACACAAAATTTCAAGTTCCAACAAAATCACCCCCATCAGATGGTTAGCGCTGTCTTCCCCTAAACATGAAAAGAGCGACAATAATAGCAAGAGTAACTAATGCGCCGATAACTATATACAGATAATTAACTTCCTGCCCGGTTGCCAGCTCTGGTGGCGGTTCAGATCTTGGCACCGGCTCGGGTGTCGTTTCAGGCTCCGGTTTAGGTTCGGGGGCCGCAACAGCGCCGGAAACAGTAATACTGCAGTGAGCAACTATGCTCTGGTTTTCAAGCGATCTGGCGATAACTCGTGCCTGCCCTGCCAGTTGTGCTGTGACCAAACCATTTTGATCAACTGCAGCGACAGCTGGGTTTGTCGACTCCCAGGTCAACCGCTGCTCTGTGGCATCAGCCGGATCAATGGTTGCCTGAAGCTGTAGTTTCTCGTTCGATTTTAAGGTGGCCTCTGATGGTCTTAAGCTTATACTGCGCACGAGAACTATAACTTCTACCTGGCAAAAAGCTCTTTTGCCGCCATCGTCAGTAATCACCGTTATCGTAGCTGCCCCCGCGGATAACGCTTTGATTTCCGCCGACAAACCTCTTGTAGCTACGATCCGAACGACCTGCGAGTCACTGGAAACCCACCGCAATTTCTTATTGGTTGCATTAGTCGGCGCGATAGCAGCCGTAAGAATTTCTGTTTCTGCTCGCTGCAAGGTCAGGCTACGAACATTTAATCTCACGCTCTCGACCGGTACGTCAACTTGAGCGAATGTACCAAGGGGGTAAACTATAGTTACAACAATTACCAATACCCTTAAGAGAATCTTTAGTCTCATTCGATCACCCCTTTTAGTCTCTTTCCGATCCTATGAATTGACCATACTCCCATATTCCAACACGGATAGAACCATCACTATAAGTCATTGTCCCTACACCATGCTTTTTACCGTCTTTCCATGCGCCGCTATATTTTTGCACCCCTGAGGGTCTAATAATTTGACTGAAGTCCAGCGACTTGCTTGCGGAAAGGTAGACCATTACGCCTTCACCATGCGGTACTCCGTTTTTCAGCTCACCGGTATAGGTCCCCCCATCGTACTCGATAGTACCTGACTCAATAACTCCTTCGTTAGCAATACCCTGTGAGGCGGAAAGAACAGCCTCTCCTGCGGGGTTTCTTTGCACAACCACAAACAAGTAAGTAGCCGTGGCCAGGCACAATACACTTAAACCGACGATCAACGGCACTTTTAAACCGTCACGCATGGTAGCTGCCTGTTTATTGGTCGATGGTGAGAAAATGGCCGGTAAATGCCTGACAATATCGCCTTCCCCAGAAAGAAGCTTGCAGCCATCGAAATAAAACTGATTTCCACCAATCTTAATTACTGATGACGGGAGAAGTTCAACCGGCGCAGTGATCGGTCTGCCGTTGATAAATGTTCCATGGGAGCTGTTCAAATCGTCAATGTACCAATGATCCGACTGCCTGAATATGCGAGCATGATAACGAGATGTCGTCATGTCACTTAACACCAGATTGTTTTCAGGTGAACGGCCAATAGTCATTACTTCCGCAGATTCCGGTTCTGCCTTAAGTATGGCCGGTTGCTGCCCAGCACAGTACGCTTTGGGCACAGCTACTCCGTCACCGGCGGTCTCCCAGGTTTCGACTCGTGCAATTGGAACCGGGTTTAACGCTGCCTGAAAGAGCGCCACCGTTTGAAAACGGGCTTCCGCCTTTACTGCCAGGGACTTCATCAGCACTAATTCCTGTTCAGCTCTGATCGCTGCTCCTAACTCGGTCGGGCGAAGGATCGGATCATACTCCAGGCGATCAAGGGAATCTGGTGGCATGCGATCGGTTATAGCCTGATACATTGTGGCGCCGACTGCATAGATATCGGTCCAAGGCCCCTGGATACCTTTGCTGCGATACTGTTCTTCCGGTGCATAGCCCGGTTTTAAGATCACCGATAATTTCTTTCCTTTTTCACCCAGTGCCTGCCGGGCTGCTCCGAAATCGAGAATAATAACCCTGCCGTGAACTGTTATGTAAATATTATCCGGGCTTACATCCCTGTGCAGTAAGCCTGCATCATGGATGGCCCGCAACGCGTCCAGAACCGGCATCATGATCTGTGAAGCCTGTTCAAAAGAAAGGGTTCCTTCATGACGTTCCAGGTAATCACTGAGGGAAATCCCCTCGACATAGCTCATCACCAGGTAAGCAGTATTGTTGTTCTTAAAAAAATCTTTTACAGATACTATATTTGGATGTCCCTCGAGTTTGGCCAATATTTTACCTTCTTCGATGAACTTATCCAGGCCATACTCATACTGCCCCTGTGTGGCATTAGAAAAAAGGGTTACGGTTTCATACCCCTTTTCTCGAAAAACCAATTCCCGCGGAAAGTATTCTTTAACCGCCAATTTGCGATCCAGGTAAATATCCCAGGCCAAATAAGTAATGCCGAATCCGCCCTGCCCAAGAACTCTTCCGAGCAGGTATTTTTTACTCAATACAGACCGCGGCGGCAAATGCAACGGTGATTCAGGACCGGTGCCTTCCACCCAGCCGCACTGTGTGCACCCTGCATCTGCTCCACTAACCTCCATACAACCCATACAGAGATTATTCAGGTCCATTCCTTTTCACCTTCTTGCTTCAACAGAACTGTCAATTATTTACTGTTGACCTTCTTCTTCTTTCCACTGGAAACGATCACCACAAAAAGGCACAAACATCAACCTGCTTTGACCCAGTTCAATGATATCATTTGGTTTAAGTGTTTCCGGGGTGACTACTTCTTCATCATTATGATAAACTAGTCCCCGGCTTTCGCCTGGAAACAACCTGAAAGTATGATTCTTCGGGTTATAGCTAATTACAGCATGATTTTCGCGGGAAACACTTTCGTCACCGGCCAGATTGATATCCATCTTTTCTGATCGGCCGATAAAATTTTTTTCTGAGGTAATACGGAAATCACGTCCTTTTTCCGGACCAGCTATTGCTACCAACCAACCGACAACTGGATCCATACCCATTTTTTTATGGAAAACACCAACCGTTTTCCCCACCGCCTGCTGTGAAATTCCTCCACCGCTTTCCGGCCTCTTGGCCATAGTTTTTTTAATATCAAGGTCAAGATTCTTAACGCCACAAAACGGACATGAGGCGTGCTTTTTCGAATCATAATAATGCCCGTTAGAACATCTTGTCAGCGGCTCCATTATTCAATATACCTCCCTTGATTCAATTTCCCGGCTCTGAGACATCCGTACGGACCGTTAGTTGCCAACTAAAATAGCAAGGGCAGAATAATTGTCATGATCGGATTTTGCCCGTTCCAGCAACCTGATTTCCATAGCAGCAAGCCAGCTTTCCGGCGTTGAAGCATTGCAAAGCGTGTTCTCCATCTCTGATTCAAAAATGTATTCCCAAAATCCATCGCTGCAAAGCAAAAAAACATCCCCTCTGTGAAGAGGTTTCGGATCGGCATTGTACTCAAAGCTACTCTTCCCTTCGCTTTGGAAGGCGGCGGTAAGCCGGTTGCGATCCTCATGAAAACGAATCTGATCTGAGGCAATTTCCCCGCTATCGGCCAATCGCTGCGGTACGCTGTGATCTCTTGTCCTAAAAACCAGTTTCCCAGAGTCGATATTGAAACGGTACAGCCTGGAATCGCCGATATGCGCCCAGATAACACTGCGGCAATCAGACAGCAACACAACCAGAGTGGTTTTCAGGGAAACAATGCCTCTTTCCGCTGTTTCCCGTTTCCCTAACTCCTGCCTGGCATATTGCAGATACTTTTCCAGATGCCCCTTTGAAGCACCCGGCATGCTTTTAAAAGCACTGATCACACTTTCACCGACGGTCTTCGATGCTATGGCGCCTCCGCGATGAGCACCCAGACCGTCCGCAACCAGGTAACAAGCATGACCGTTAACTTCGGCGCAGGCACAGTAGTCCTCGTTTTCTTTGCGACCGCCTGCTCTGGACAAAAATGCTGATTGAAGTTTCATGTCAGTCTAACTTCACTTCAAAAATTTCCTTGGGGTCGGCTACATAAAAACGATCTCCAGGGTTGAGAAAATATGGTTTGCCAGGCTCAAGTTTCTGATTAGAAGCAAGAAATGTGCCGTTTGACGATGAGTCTTCGAGCATAAACTTTTTGCTTTCTTCATCAAAACGCACCGTACAGTGTTTACGGCTGATATCCTCGCTGCTCTGCGGATAAACCACCTGAGCCACTTTTGGATCACGACCGATGATCAGCTGTCCTCTGACCAATTCCAGAGTTTGTCCGGCGAATTGTCCGGATATACCCTTAATCACCGGCCTTGGCTGAAGCCGCCGTGCCTGTGTTACCGCCGCTGCCGCCTCAGGTTTGGCCATGGTTGCAGGAGCAGACTGAGCCTGAGCAGGCAAGACGCGCGGTGCAGCTGCAGACGCTGCCGAAACAACAACCGGTTTCTTCCCTCTGCCAGTAATAACAACAGCCAGAACTATCAACATAAGCGCTACTGCACCCAAACCGATATAAAGGAAATTTACACCCGGGCTTTCATTTACCGGCGGGGTTGCAACCGGTTCTGGTGCAACCGGCTCTGGTGCAACCGGTGGCTGGATAACCTCGGCTATCTTATATGGTATACCGCGGCTAATGAGTACATCGGTAAGGTAATCGATTTGAGCA
>DATIKA010000230.1:0-4304 GCA_035478055.1 Candidatus Limnocylindrales bacterium
GTCCACGCGCGCCGGCAAAATGTCTAGGGGACGGGGTTGTTGACAACCTTTTCGGCACGGCAAAATCGTATTTTTGCCTTGACGGCATGGTCATCACTCTGAAAAGCCCATAAAAAACCATTTAAAATCTTGCCGGGATCATGAATAAAACCACCAGGATCAGCAGTACGAAAACTGCCCCCAGTAATTTGACAGCAAGGCCTTTGGCTCGCCGGTACTCTTCATCCTTACCGGCCACATAATAGTAAACTGCAAGACCCGTAGCAACCAGGAAAACCACTCCAACCAGCCAAACCAGGAACATTATAAAAATCGAAAAGATCCCGCCCATCGCCATCATCGTAATCCATCTCAGCCCTTAAACTCTTGATCTAAATCCCTTACCGTTATGAAATGTCCTTCCCGCGCCAGATCGATAACTTTCCTTTTTGGCTGCCAGCCAATTATTGCCATATTCTGCGACGATCATACCATAAAATAAATATTTTAACGATAATCATACCTGCAGAATCGGTAGTGGTTACCAGGCTAGTTTGGCACTGATAAGGATGACGGTCCAGGCAACCAATAGCAACCAGACAGCTTTATTCCACAGGAATATTTTTCGGCCGTCAAAGATGGCAAACGGATAGACTGGTATTAAATTGACTGCCGCAATAAAATAATTTGCCAGAAAACCAATTTCGCTGATCATCATCAGCAGCCCATTGTTGCTTGCCAGCTCCAAAACTAGAAAGATCGAAGCAAGCAGCAGGCTGGCAAGTGGGCCGGTAACATAGATTAATCCCGTCTGTGCAAGATCTTTATGGTAAGCCCAATCCTTTTTTGCGATGAATGTTGAGCCGTATGCCGGATAGAACATCCTTCCACCCCCAAGCAAGATCAGCAAACTGCCGAAAAGCAGCCCGGATTCCCAGGCCTTAAAAACAGTTTTGAGGCCAAGCCGGTTAGCAGCAAGCTTATGGGACAGTTCATGCAGAAAAATACTGATTCCAACTACAGCGAACAGATAGGGGATGGCAATTAACGGGATGCCACCTCTCATACTGGTATAGAACAAGGGCAGGAAAATTAGGCTGATGCCCAGCCAGGCAATAATGGAATGTGACAATTTGCCAAACCCGCCGGTCACTTCCGCTTTTCCAGGGACTCCATCTTCAGAGACGGTGTCTTCCTTGATCACTTTTCTCAATATAAAATGACCCGGAGCGAAATACAGGCTGAGTTTAATCCAGAGCGATAATGTTTTTCGGCCTGACCACCGAAACTGCTCGTCAATCTCAAACGGCGCAAACCCCCGATGAACCAGCATATTCCATGCCGGCGAATTATACCGATCGACTAGAGCAAAACATGTATCACGTTCTGATTTTTGAAAATGTGCAATGGCCGCATCGGCTAATTTCTTGCTGGCGCCAATACCTCTGAAATTACGGTCAACAAAAATCCAGTCAATCAGCCCCATTTTATCTTTTTTGCCAACGGTGAAAAATTTTAACACAACGCAGCCGACTATCTGCTCATTGAGAACGGCAACAAGCGAACTGTTCCGTTGCGTCTTATAAGATAAATAGGCAAAAAAATATTCACCGACATCTAGTGATTGAGCGACTTTCTTAACAGCGCTGTCGTCACCGGGACACGCCTGGCGAATGATTATTTCCTGGTTCATAAAATTTTAACACCCTTTCGGGTTTGCCATAGACTGGTTTATTGTTTATTCGTCAACCTGTCTGAATTATCCTTTCAGGCGGTTTAGCCCATTTTTGATCGGGCCGAGCTTGAAAAAACCGGTTGACCGATAAAGCAGCATCTGTTATACTACATTACATATATAACGTAGTATAGTGGTGGTGCTCAAGTGAAAATAGACCAAAACAGCATAAAACCGATCTATCTCCAGATAGCGGAAGGCATTGAGGACGACATTTTAAACGGCCTGCTCCGCGCGGAAGAACAGGCTTACTCCCAGTACCAGATTGCCAGGCAATTCAATGTTAATCCGGCTACTGCAGCCAAGGGAATTAACCTATTGGTGAATGAAGGAATCCTCTGCAAGAAAAGAGGCTTGAGCATGCACGTAACGGTTAACGCCAGAGAAACAATCCGGGAGAAGAGAAGAAAATTATTCGTTTCCGAGTTTTTCAGCAACTTTATGGACCAGGCGCTGAAGCTCAATCTTACCAGGGAAGATTTGAAGAAAATGATCGATAATCATGCCGGGGGTGCCTGAAATTGAACGGAATCATTGAATGCGATCTACTGACCAAAAAGTTTAAAACCGTTACCGCTATTGACCGGTTGAAATTCGGCATCAGCGAAAAGAAGATTATCGGATTGATCGGCAATAACGGCGCAGGTAAGACCACATTTCTTAAAATTTGTGCCGGGTATCTAAAACCGACCGCCGGCTCTGTGCGGGTACTGGGCAAATCACCGTTTGACGACCTATCAGTATTGTCCGATTTAATATTCATCGATGAGGCGATGAAATATTACGAGGAATCCCCCCTGGAAGATCTGCTCCTGACATGCCGAATTGCCTATAAAAACTGGGACACCCAATTTGCCTTAAAGTTGTTCAGCGATTGTGGATTGAGTAAAAAAAGCAGGTACAAAAACCTCTCCCGGGGAATGAAAGCGCAGTTTAACTTTATAATCGGCCTTGCCTCCCGGGCACCGGTAACCTTGATGGATGAGCCCATAGTGGGTATGGATGCCGCGACGAGAAAGGAGTTTTACAGCATCCTGCTGCGCGATTACATCGAAAACCCGCGCATGTTTATTATATCCAGCCACTTTCTCGCCGAAATTGAAAACATTCTTGAAGAGATTGTCTTGATCGATCAAGGAAAGTTGGTCCTGCACGATACTGTGGAGAAACTGCAGGGGTACGCTGTAACTTTGAACGGTCCGCGGGAGATCGTTATGGAGTATATAAAGGATAAACAAGTATTAAACCTGGAGCAGTTTGGCAATACCACCATTGCGGCAGTCGCAGGCGCTAGCGGCAGCCAGCCGGCGGCATGGCTGGCTCAAAGTGGAGTTCATCTGAGCAGCGTAAGCGTCCAGGATCTCTGCATTTACCTGACAAAAAAGAGAAAGGACAGTGACTTTCATGATTATACCTGATCATTTCCGGCGGGCATGGAAAGGTTTTCTAGTGCATGAACTGAAGTATACAACTGTTGCCAGCTTTGTTGTTGTAAGCATTGTTTCAGCAGCTCCGATGCTATTGCTTGCGATAATCGGCGATGGTCCAAGAACCATTGCCACCGGAAATGCGCTGGTTGCCGCAATCGGTTCGCTAATATGCGCAGCAGCTCTATCTTCACAAAAACAGCTGGCCCAAAAATTTTCCTTCCCCATGTCCAGGGCGGTTTACTCCGTCGGCAGCGCATCGATGATCGTGCTGAACACGGCGGTGATGATGATCGCTGCGCTGTTGACAACCTATATACTGAGTATTTATATCTCCCTGTTTAATCCAGAGACAATATTCATCGGCACGATATTTAATGTAGGAATAACTTTTAGCGGAAATCTACTCCCTGCAGGTACCGGTCTGGACCTATACCGGTGGTTCAGTAACCTGGTTTTTGTGGCCTCACTGGTTTATTTTCTCTTCACATTTTATACCAGGTTTAAGCTGCTATTCATAATTGCCCTGGCAGTACTGATTGCATCAGTATTCAACATCGCAGGGCTGGCCGCTTTTCTTGAGCAGGCGGCAATGTTTTTCTTCGGTGAGGATTCTTTGATCTTGTTCAACATCAAGGTCTGGACTGCAGCGGCAGCCATTCACCTGGGCGCATACGCATTGCTTAAGGGAAAGGAAATAGCGAGGTAATTCAGGCGCAGCAAGTGCCGCCGGGCCAAATCGGGCGGCGATACGGCGATTATTTAATATACATTTTGCACCGACTTAACATAAGCTTAATTTGAACATAACTGTTGTGTTTGGCAAGAGAAAATCAGGCTCTGTTCCAAATTTAGTGTTGAAAATCGAGCCATCCTTTGCTGCAATACACAGAAAAGACCGAAAGGATGTTCGTTATGGATGTCTTCTTCAATGGTGTCACTCCCTGATGCGGTACCCAACTATCTGGCTTGGCGTCTTTCCGCCGAGGAAGTGACAGCTTGAAGCCATGGCAGTTACTGGTTCAAAAAGCTGCAGCCTCACCATTGCCCACGCGCTGGCCTCATTGCGGTTGCAGGCTGGCCAGTAATGAAGCTGGTTAAAATCAACAATAGACTGGAGCAGAGTCTAAAATTATGTAGTTCGGCAGCGTAAAAGTGCAGAG
>DATIKA010000231.1:0-3471 GCA_035478055.1 Candidatus Limnocylindrales bacterium
CGGCATAGCGAAGGCGGAATCAATTGAAGACATATCTGTTTTTAAGCGTGGCAGGTTCATGAGGCATTCTGAATGTTTCTGGACAGATGTTGGATATATGGAAAGAGGTAGATGCCAGTGACAAATTTCGAAGATCTTGCAGCGGCTATAAAAGGCTGCAATCCCGTGAAGGCAGGTGAGTTGACCCAAAGATTGGTTGATGAAGGGGTGAACCCATCGGAGATTATCAGCCGCGGGTTAATCGCTGGTATGAACGTGGTAGGCGATCTCTTTAAAAGCGGTGACATGTATGTTCCTGAAGTCATGATGGCAGCCAAAGCGATGCATGCAGGAATGAATATCGTAAAACCGTTGCTTTTGGAGGGTGAGTCGTCTTCAACCGGCAAGGTGGTTCTGGGAACGGTAGCCGGTGATTTGCATGATATTGGCAAAAACCTGGTTGGCATGATGATGGAGAGCAGCGGGTTGGAAGTAATAGATCTTGGTGTAGATATATCAGCTGAAAAATTTGCCGAAGCTGTGCGCGAACACAGACCGCAGGTTTTAGGGTTGAGTGCCCTGCTCACTACCACCATGCTGGCGATGAAGGATACTATGGCATTACTGGAAAAAGAAGGATTGAGGGATAAAGTAAAGATAATTGTCGGGGGAGCTCCGGTTACCCAGGATTTTGCAGATGAGATTGGCGCCGACGGCTGGGCACCCGATGCAGCATCAGCCAAAGATGTGGCGCAGCGTTTGGTTAACACTTAAGATTTTGCAGGATAGCAAAGTGCTTTGAACCGGATATTTTTTTCTGGGGAGAACCCAATCATAGACTGGAGGTTTGACATTACCGTTTAAGTTCACGGTAATCTGAGATCATGATTATTATTGGTGAATTAATTAACTCAACACGCAAGGGTATTAAAAAAGCGATTGTCGAGCAGGATGCGGTATACATTCAGGATTTGGCGGTAAGACAGGTTGAAAACGGCGCTGATTATGTTGATGTCAATGCTGGTGCTTTTGTGTTTGATGAAGCAAAACACCTGATTTGGCTGGTGGAGACCGTTCAAGCAGTGGTCAACAAACCGCTGGCGCTTGACAGCCCGGATCCAGAGGCGCTCGAAGCAGCGATGAAAGTACACCAGGGTACGCCGATGATCAACTCAATTTCTGCGGAAAAAGAACGTTACAATCGGGTAATACCGTTAGTTAAAGAATCGGGTGCCAGCGTGGTTGCCCTTTGTATGGGTGACGAAGGAGGGATGCCCGATACTGCTGAAGAGCGGTTCGAGGTAGCTAAACGGCTTTTGCATGATCTCGATCGGGACGGTATCCCCCTGACCAGTGTTTTTCTGGATCCTTTGCTTAAGCCGGTCAGTGTAAATGGTGAATACGGGCCGCAAGCACTTGATGTCATCGGGAAAATAAAAGCACTCGGTTCCGGTGCGCATATTACCTGTGGCCTGAGCAATATCTCTTTTGGTTTGCCGCGTCGTGCCCTGTTAAACCAGGCATTTCTGATCCTGGCCATGGGTCGGGGGATGGATTCGGCCATTGCCGACCCTCTGGACAAAGCAAAAATGAGGTTAATCAGAGCCGCCGAGGTAGTGTTGAATCTTGATTCAAATGCGAGGGGCTATTTAACTGCTTTCCGTTCCGGCAAACTGGGCTGAACCGCCCTGGTCAATAGACCATACGCCCTTCGATATACGCGCGTGTCTTTTCATCTCCGGGTGCGTAGAAGATCTGGTTCTTATCGCCCATTTCCACGATTTGACCCTGGTTAAGAAAAATTACCTGGTCGGCAATACGGCGGGCCTGAAATATGTTATGCGTGACCAGAACGGTAGTCATCGTCCTTGAGCGGTGCATCTGTATAACCATGTTTTCAATCAACTCCACGTTGGCCGGGTCCAGGTTGGCTGTCGGTTCGTCCAGTAAGAGAAGTTCCGGTTCAAACGCAACAGCGCGGGCAACAGCTACCCGCTGGGCTTCTCCGCCGGAGAGTAAGTCAGCACGACGTTCTGCTAGATGGTTCATACCCACCTGTTCCAGCAGAGAGTCCACACGGCGGTTAATATCTGCGCGAGAATAACCCCTTGCCTTCAAACCGTACGCCACATTTTCTCTCACACTGGCCTTGAAAAGCAGCGGCTTTTGAAAAACCATGGTCATTTTTTGCTGCAAATCCAACCTGGAGACGCCGTTCGTTGGCACTGATCTGCCGTGGAAGGAGATCAGCCCGCTGTCGGGGGGTGTTAGCAGATTAATAATACGCAGAAGTGTGCTTTTACCGGCACCACTTGGCCCGATTACGCCATAAACAATGCCTTTTTCAAGAGTTAACCGTTCAATATGGAGCACTTCCCGATCGTAGCTTTTTATTATTTCGTTCAGTTCGACTAAAGTAGTTGTGTCAGGAATGTTTGCCGCCCCCTACCTGAAATCGATAAAGCAGCGAATTAATGACGAAGGAAAGGAGCAGAAGGATCAGCCCCAGGCCGATAGCCAGCTCAAAATGACCTCTTCTGGTTTCAAGGACAATAGCCGTAGTCATAACCCGGGTGTGTCCAGCGATATTGCCGCCTACAATCATCACTGCGCCCACCTCGGCCGTGATCCGACCAAATCCGGTAATGATAGATCCCAAAATGGCGATTCTTGATTCTTTTATTACTGTCCAGGTCGCCAAAAATGTTCCGGCCCCTAAAGTGCGGGCTGTCTCTATGATATCTTTACCCTTTGCTCTTACTCCGATTATCGTAAGCCCGGTAATGATCGGAAATGACAGTAACACCTGCGCAATGATCATCGCTGTGGGGGTATAAAGAAGGCCCAGGACACCCAATGGACCCTGTCTGGAGAGAAGTAAATAGATCAACAGGCCGGCTACCACCGGAGGCATGCCCATCAGGGTAAAAATAATCTTGTTGAAAAAGCGCGTTTTCTTTTCCGGTTTCAAGCCAAGAAAAGCTCCCAGCGGCACTCCCAGCAAGGTGCCGAAGATAATTGCCATCCCCGAAACCCGCAACGAGAGCAGCACGATGCGAAGCAGGTCAGGGTCAAGTATAATGATTAAACGAAATGCCTCAAAGATACCTTCTATCAGGCGGGACACAGGTTCCTTCCCCCTTTTTCTCCGCACAGCCGCTTGCTTAGCTTCAGTTTATTCTTCAACTCCCAATCCCGGAAAGAAAAGGGTTTCACCGTCAATCCGGAATGCCTCAATCAACGTTTGTGTCTCTGCTGACGTTAAAAAGTGGATGTACTGCAGAGCTTGTTCGTATCTTACATGGGGGTGTAATTTGGGATTAACCGCCATCACCCCGTACTGATTGAGAAGGACCGGATCACCTTCCCGGATTATTACCAATGCGAGGTTGTTTCGCAGAGCTATAAATGTGCCCCGGTCAGTAAGGGTATAACCCAGCTTTTCATTGGCAACCAGCAGGGTCTCCCCCATTCCCTGACCGATGGAAAAGT
>DATIKA010000232.1:0-4395 GCA_035478055.1 Candidatus Limnocylindrales bacterium
CATACCGGCGGTGTGGCCGGCGACGATATCACTCAGGGTTTGCCGCGTGTCGAAGAACTTTTTGAAGCGCGCAAACCGAAGGGGCAGTCACTTATTGCCGAAATTGCCGGGGTAGTAGAGGTAGTCGAAACCCGCTATAAACGTGAAATAAAGATAAACTCGGAGCATGATGAAAGTCGTATATTCCAGATCCCCTACGGAGCGCGCATCAAGGTAGAAACCGGTCGGCAGGTTAACGCCGGCGATGAACTGACGGAAGGATCGATTAACCCCCATGAATTGCTTAAGGTAAAAGGGGTACGCGGAGTGCAGCTCTACCTGCTTAAAGAAGTGCAGTGGGTTTACAAGATGCAGGGGGTCGACATTAACGATAAGCACATTGAAATTATCGTCAGGCAGATGCTCAAAAAAGTTAAGGTTGAGGATCCCTATGATACTGATCTGCTGCCTGGTGGTATGCTTGACAGCTATTTATTTGAAGAGATCAACAATGCGGTGACCGCGCAGGGTGGAAGATCTGCTTTGGCCCGGCCGCTACTTCTGGGTATTACCAAGACGTCATTGGCTACCGAATCGTTCCTGTCGGCGGCTTCATTTCAGGAAACTACCCGCGTGCTCACAGAGGCTGCGATCAGAGGAAAGCAGGACCAGTTGTTGGGGCTGAAAGAAAATGTGATCATTGGTAAATTGATCCCGGCAGGAAGCGGCATGACTCGTTACCGCAATATAGAGGTTCATCCGATTGGTTTAGAGCTGGAGCCGGAAGTGGAACCGGAACTGGAAATAGATCTGGGCCTGGATACGGAAGCAACAGCTATCGCGGTGGTTGCTCCGAAAGAGTTTCTGTTTGATGAAACGGAAACCGAGGAAGCAGAAAAAGCAAAAAAATAAATTGACAAATATTTAGCACGGTGGTAATATCCAAGGGTACGTCTTAATTGCTTTGGGATAAGCGGTTTTTTATTATAAAGGATGGTGCCCGTTTTTTAATGCAGGAACAACTTGTTAATGCGCGGCGGAAGGTTGTTGGCACGAGGCAAACTATAAAAGCCCTGGAAAAAGGAGAGGCTCGTATGGTCTTTTTGGCCAGGGATGCTGAAGATAAAGTAATCCAACCGGTAGCTTCTTTGTGCGCCGGCTGCGCTGTTGAACTGCAATATGTTGACACCATGGTTGAGCTGGGGAAGATGTGTGGGATCAAAGTTAAGGCAGCGACAGCTGCTATCATAGAACAGTAAAAGGAGGTGGGCTGATGCCGACAATTAATCAATTAGTGCGCAAGGGTCGTTGCAAGATGGTCAAGAAATCATCGGCGCCGGCGCTTGATCGGTCGCCGCAAAAGAGGGGTGTCTGTACCCGAGTTTCTACTACCACCCCAAAGAAGCCCAATTCGGCTTTACGTAAGATTGCCAGAGTTCGCCTGACAAATGGTATTGAAGTAACGGCATACATTCCCGGCATAGGACATAACCTGCAAGAGCACTCTGTGGTTCTGGTCAGGGGAGGCCGGGTAAAGGACCTTCCTGGGGTACGCTATCATCTGGTAAGGGGCGCCTTGGATTCTGCCGGAGTAAACAAGAGGGTTCAGGGACGTTCGAAGTACGGCACTAAGCGACCGAAAACGCAGAAATAACGTAAGGAGTTGGAAGAGAGAAAATGCCACGTAAAGGTTCCGTATCGAAACGGGAGATTTTGCCGGATCCGGTTTACAATAGCCGGCTGTTGACAAGATTTATCAACAAGCTGATGTATGATGGTAAAAGAGGGGCTGCCCAGAAAATAATTTATAATGCTTTTGACATTATAAAAGCTAAAATGGGAAAGGAACCGCATGAAGTATTTGAAACAGCTATCCGCAACGTCTCGCCAGTTCTGGAAGTTAAGCCCCGCCGGGTTGGTGGCGCGACTTACCAGGTTCCGATTGAAGTGAGTGCGCATCGGAAAAATATACTGGCTATTCGGTGGATTATTGGTTTTTCCCGTAACCGTAGTGAAAAAACAATGGCTAAGCGTTTAGCGGGTGAGTTGATGGACGCAGCGAATGCAACCGGTGGATCAGTCAAGAAGAGGGAAGATACACATAAAATGGCCGAATCGAATAAGGCTTTTGCCCACTATCGGTGGTAGATCACAAAAATATAGCCAGTGAAATAGAGAGAGGAGGGATATTATGAGCACAGAAGCACGTTTAAGCAATGTCAGAAATATTGGGATCGCGGCGCATATTGATGCCGGCAAAACGACGACTACCGAACGGATTTTGTTCTACTCAGGGCGCTTGCATAAATTGGGCGAAGTGCACGATGGCACAGCGTGCATGGATTGGATGGCCCAGGAGCAGGAACGCGGCATCACCATTACTTCGGCGGCCACGACATGCCGTTGGCAGGATTGTTGGATTAACATTATCGATACGCCAGGGCACGTGGACTTTACCGTTGAAGTGGAGCGTTCAATGCGTGTTTTAGATGGTGTGGTGGCTGTTTTTTGTGCTAAGGGTGGTGTAGAGCCCCAATCGGAAACAGTTTGGCGGCAGGCTGATCGCTACCATGTCCCCCGACTGGCTTATATAAATAAGATGGATGCCGTTGGCGCCGACTTTTTTAATGTTTTGCAGCAGCTCAAGGAGAGGCTTCATGCTAACGTCCTTCCGATACAGCTGCCGATTGGTACGGAACAGAATTTTTCCGGTGTCGTAGATTTGATCACATTGCGCGCTACAATTTATGAAGATGATCTGGGGACTCATAGTAAAGAAACAGATGTCCCGGCTGGCATGGAAGAGCAGGCTTCCGATTACCGGGAGAAAATTATCGAAGCTGTAGCCGAGTATGACGACGAGCTGATGGAAAAGTATTTTAACGGCCAGGAGATAAGTAACGACGAGATTTACCGTGCACTGCGCAAAGCTACTATATACCACAACCTGGTGCCAGTTCTTTGTGGTTCTTCATATCGTAATAAAGGTGTTCAGCCATTGCTTGATGCGGTTGTTAATTTTCTGCCATCACCGGTGGATGTTGGTGCGGTCAAGGGATTTAATCCGGATACGGGCCAGGAAGATTTTCGCCTTCCTTCCAATGATGCGCCGTTTGCAGCCTTGGTATTCAAAATTATGGTAGATCCCTACGTTGGGAAATTGGCCTACGCGCGCGTGTATTCCGGAGAGTTGGTTAAGGGATCGACAGTGCTTAACTCAACCCGTCAGAAGCGCCAGCGTATCGGCCGGTTGATTCGGATGCATGCTAACTGCCGGGAAGAGATCGATGGTGCTTCAACCGGTGATATCCTTGCTTTCATAGGACCAAAAGAGATTAGCACCGGCGATACGCTATGCGCACTTGATCAAGCGATTATTTTGGAGACGATCCAATTTCCTGAGCCGGTTATATCCGTAGCTATCGAGCCTAAAACAAAAGCGGATCAAGATAAAATGAGTATTTCGATGCAGCATCTGGCCGAAGAAGACCCTACTTTCCAGGTTCGCACAGATATTGAAACTGGTCAGACTATTATCTCAGGGATGGGTGAGCTTCATCTTGAGATTATTGTCGATCGCTTGCTGCGTGAATTTAAGGTTCAAGCTAACGTTGGGAAACCTCAGGTCGCTTACAAGGAAACAGTAAGGAAAGAAGTAAGCGCTGAAGGACGCTTCATTCGCCAATCCGGTGGACGCGGCCAGTATGGTCATGTTTGTATTGATTTATCTCCTCTGGAAGCGGGACAGGGCTTTATATTTGATAATAAGATAGTAGGCGGAACTATCCCGAAAGAGTACATTTCCGCAGTGGAAAGCGGTTTGAAAGAAGCGGCACTGAATGGTGTGTTGGCAGGGTATCCGGTGCTCGATATCAAGGTGACGCTCAGAGACGGGTCTTATCACGAAGTTGACTCTTCAGAACTCGCCTTCCGTATTGCTGCGTCTAAAGCACTCAAAGCGGCGCTTACGAAAGCCCAGTCGGTACTTCTCGAGCCATTCATGAAAGTAGAGATCTCGGCGCCGGAAGAATATTTAGGCGATGTAATAGGTGATTTTACCGGGCGACGAGGGCGTATTTTAGGGACTGAGCAAAGTGGCGGCAATCAGGTAGTCAGAGGGTCTGCACCGCTTTCCGAAATGTTTGGCTATGCCACTGAACTACGTTCCCGGACCAGGGGACGCGGAGTTTACAACATGGAATTTTACCGTTACGAAGAGGTTCCGCAAAGCATTGCTCAAAAAATTATTACACAAAGCGTTGCTTAATAACTGCAGGAGGTGCATTTAAATGGCGAAGAAGAAGTTTGAGCGGACGAAGCCGCATGTTAACGTAGGGACGATTGGTCATGTGGACCATGGCAAGACGACTCTTACGGCGGCGATAACCTACTGTTTATCCACCGCGGGTTTTGCCC
>DATIKA010000233.1:0-6681 GCA_035478055.1 Candidatus Limnocylindrales bacterium
ATCGTTGAGGGCTCTATTACCGTTGATCATATTGTTTATGATCATGAGCGGTCTGTTCAGCGAAAGGCCAACATAAATACCCCCGCCATTAGCAGCCATGTTGTGCGCAATCGTGTTGCCATCGATTACTGGTTCTGACTCCTCGATCAGCAATCCGCCTCCATCTCGCACGGCAGTGTTGTCAACAATGGTATTTTCCCTGATCGAAGGTGCCGAATCGCCTGCAACAACCATTCCTCCTCCAAAGCGAGCAGCTCTATTTTGGGAGACAGTATTTCCGGTGATAATTGGCAGTGAGTTTACATTGATCGCGATTCCGCCACCCATCTCAGCTGTGTTTTCAATGATTATATTGCCCTCGATGACCGGAGATGAGTTCTCCATGTAAACACCTCCGCCGATAAACGCCGCATTGCCGGTGATGGTATTTCCTCTGATAAAAGGAGACGAGTCGTAAATTACAATCCCGCCGCCATCTTCTGCCGTATTATCCTCGATTATATTTTTTTCGATTGTCGGTGAACTGCCTCCGGATACGATAATCCCACTGCCACTGCCCCGCATTATCGTAAAACCACTCAAAACTGCCCCTTCATTCTCACCACTTCTGAAAGACACCACGGCGCCGTTGCCGTCAGCATTGATAATCGTCTGCGCCACCACATTGGGGTCATCGGGATTGGTGCTGCGTAAAATTATATTCTTACCGTTGAAGTCAATGGTCTCGCGATAAACACCTAACTGAACGACAAGTTCGTCGCCATCTACGGCTGCATCAATTGCTGCCTGTATGGTCGGAAAATCATCCGGGACAGAAATAGCATCATCACCAGGCATAAAAGTCATTAACACCAAGACCGCAATAACCGCAAAAACAACTAAAGAAACAATCAGCAGCTTGACTCTTTTACGATCAGGCTGAGTCATTGTCGCCGAAGCATTGTCCTTTTCGACAGCATTTTCAGGAGATAACCCACAGTAAGGGCAATTTATATATTCTTTTTCATCAAAGCTCATCTCACAACCGGTGCATTCAGGCATCAGCTTACCCCTCTCAACGAGAATAGCTCCCGTCTCTGTTTATTTAACTCCAGTTGCTGCCCCGGATTGCACAGCATAACATATGCCACTGCTCTACTGGTTATAATGCATAGTGTATGCGGATTTAATCTCGGCAAACTGCAGAGAAATTTCATGTGACCCCAGGCTACTTTCTCCTCATTTTTTTGCCTCTTATTAAACCAAAGGCCTTAGCTATAACTTTACTGTTTTAAATTTCCACGGCCTGCAACGGGCAGCCCTCTCAAACCGTATCACTAACGACGAAGCGGTATAATCACCATACCCTTCTTGATACCTGAATCCTCACTTTCACGGTATGAATAAATATAATGCACTTCGCGCGGTATAGCCTTAGACGGATACTCAAACAGCAGCAGGCCCACTGTTCCGGGTGGAACCCCGAATAACCCTGAAGTATCGGTTACAGCACTTCCTGCGTCCTCGAACATTAGCAACATCCGCTCGTATTCATCACCATCGACATCGACTAGCAATGGTTTATCTCTTCCGAACCCCCGTGGATCTACTAAATATACCCCTTCTATGCTCCCGAAGCTCAAAAAAACAGCCAGAAATTCGGTAACCGTTCCAGAATCAAAAAACTGCATTTCTGACTCCAAAAAAACAAATGCCGTACCGCTTACATTGTCAGACTCGCCAACAGCATCTTCGGTTTCATTTGATAATGCCTTATGCACTGCTTGCGGTATTTTATCATCAATGATTACCTGTTCTACATGTACAGTAACCCGCCCATCAGTTGAGACAAACTCCGTGACCAGTTCGTTTGTCTTTTGATCAGGATAGGTCTCACTTGCCGGATCTTCCGCTGCCCCGGGAACAGGTTCAGTTGCAGACGGTGGCGCTGCCCTGGAACAACCGGCCACAATGACAAAAAGCATTGCCATGTAAAAAAGAGTCGCATTTTTCATCACAAACACCATTTTTCAACCTTTTCGCAGCAAAATACTAAATTCAGCGACTGAGATGATCAGCAGATTTTATTACTACCCAGACATTTTAGCACAAGTTGTTCCAAATGAACACGGAAATATGTGTCATCACCTGGATGGCCATTCCCGGCAAAGCGTAAAAATGATTTCTGCTAACTATTTTCTTGCGAATTATTTGTCTGGATGGGTATACACTGCGAACAAAGGCCGTAAGCTTCCAGCGTATGCTCTTGGATCGTAAAACGCGTTGCCTTTTCTATTTCTGCAGTTATTTGCTGAAAACTGCAGCTACTAAACTCAATCATCTGCCCGCAGCCCGTACAGGTTAAGTGGTGGTGATGATCGTCCGGCCAAGCAATCTCGTAACGCGGGGAATTATTTTTAAAAGTCAATGTTCTTAAGACGCCAATTTCCATAAATAGATCAACCGTGCGGTACACGGTAGCCATACCAATGCCCGGATGTTTTTTTTGAATACTTGTATATATTCCCTGGACATCCTGATGCTTGGCTTTTTCGACCAGATACTCTAAAATAGCCAGACGAGGTTGGGTAAGCTTGTAGCCTCTCTGACGCAGTCTTTTTTTTGTATTTTTAATGAACTTATCTTTCATCGTTATCACCCGACTGCACCTCGAATAAGCGTTTAAGCTGCATAGCGCAGCTTGGTCAGCAAGGGCTGCACTGCCACGGAAAAGGCAAAAATAACAGTTAGGATCAAGACAATTGATGCACCTGGAGGTATTGGGTAATAATATGACAAAAACAGCCCGCTGACGCTGCCAACCAACCCTGTGATCAGTGAGACAGCCAACATACCCCGGTAATTAACACTGAGGCGATGTCCGGTTGCACCAGGAATTACGATCAGCGCTGCCACCAGTACCACCCCTACCAGCTGTATAGATACCATTACCGCCAGGCCCATAGCCGCTAGCAACCCCATGTATAACATTTTCACCGGCAGGCCGCCTGCAGCTGCCATCTCTTCATCAAAACAGATCGCCAGTAGTTCTTTGAAAAACAAAACCACAAAGAGTAAAATTACAGTCAGCACAATACCCATCAACATAAGATCCGGAATCGTTACCGCCAATATATTGCCAAAAAGCAACGAAAAAAGTTCCGGATAGAAACCCTTAAAAGTGCTGATCAGAGCGATGCCGAACGCCATACCTGAAGCATAAAAAATGCCCACAACGGTATCTTCGCTGATCTTGCTAATTCTGCTTATATAACCGGTACTCATGGCCGTTCCCACGGCAAAGATCGTTCCTGTCAATACCGGGTTTAATCCTGTAACCAGTCCCAAAGCGATACCGCCCAGGGCGGTGTGCGAAATACCAGCACCCAGAAATGAAAGCCGTTTTAAGACTACAAAGAACGAAAGTAGCGAACATAGCGTCCCTACCAACAGTGCGGCGAAAAAAGCCCGCAGCATAAAACTGAACGCAAACATGTCACTCAATACCAACACTGCTCCTTTCCTCAGCGTCCCTGAACAGCTCAAACTGACAACGGTAAGCTTCATCAAGGCGCAGGCTATGCAGCACTGCCCCGGGCCTGCCGTGTATATGCATGCTGCGGTTAATACAGACCAACTTATCAGCTGCCGCCGCGACTGAAACCAGATCGTGCGAAACCAAAATTACTGTAAGATCATCTTTCCTCTGCAATTTATGCAGCAGTTCAATGAAACTTTGCTGAGCCGGGAAATCCAGACCGGCACTAGGTTCATCTAAAAGGAGAAGTTCAGGGCGGCGTACCAGTGAACGGGCAAGTAAAATACGCTGCTGCTCGCCACCCGATAAATCCTGGAAAGAACGATCTGAATATTGTTCCATGCCAACAGCATGCAATGCTGCCGCTATGCTACTTTTTTTGCCGATGATACTGCGCAGTAAGGTTCTGGGTGATAAAAGCCCGGTAGCCACTACATCAGCTGCAGATAAGGGGAAACGGCGATCAAAAGACTGGTGCTGGGGCATGTACCCAATTCTGGATCGAGCATCCCTTAAATTGGAAGAAGGTGTTCCCATAACCACTATCTCGCCCTGTTGGATGGGTACCAACCCCAGTATAGCGCGTAACAGAGTCGTTTTGCCAGCTCCATTAGGACCAATAATGCCGGTAAATTCACCAGACCGAACATCAAAAGTAACCTCTTCCAACACAGTTCTGCCAGACAGGGTTACACACAAATTCCTGGCGCTGACTACAACTTCTTCCATTATCCTGATACCATCCTTTTGGAGCAATTATTATTCCATCGCTTTCTTGAACGCTTCTAAATTAAACCGCATCAACTCCAGATATGACCCTCTGCCCGGCAACCCTTCCCCTCCGTAGGGATCTATTAACAGCACCCGGGTACCACTTTCTTCGGCAATTCGCTCGGCCAGCGCAGGCGGAAACTGCGGTTCAGCAAAAATGGCCCCTATTTCTTCTTCCCTTACCAATTTCACCAGATCCGCCACCCAGCCGGCTGACGGCTCCTGACCTGGGAAATTGGCAATGACAGCAATTTCATGCAAGCCATAGCGCCTGGCAAAATACTGCCAGGCAGAGTGGTAGGCAATGAAACTATGCCTGGTGAAAGTGGCGGAGGCGGTCTTGATCTCCTCGTGCAGCGCCGTGAGCTCATCTTGATATGCGGCCAGTCTCTCTGCGAAATAACCTTTATGCTCGGGAGCCAATAAAACCAGCGCGTCAAACAGCCTGGGACAGATGTAGTCCCGAACAAGCACCGGATCCAGCCAAAAATGGGGATCTGCAGATCCGTGGGCGTGGTCGTAGGCGTTGTCTTTGTCATAGCTATCAACCGGCTGGTGTTCATAACCGGTATCGCCAAACTCATAATAATGACCCGCTGCCATAAGGTCAACATACTTTGAAAGATCAATCAGGATTAGTTCCTGCCTCTCAGACGCCTCGGCCAGTCCTACCGCCCAGTTGTCAAGGCCGGCACCTACGGAAACAAACAATTGTGATTTGGTGACCAACCTTGCCTGCGCCACCGTTGGTTCATAGGTATGGGCACTGGCTCCGGCCGGCAAAAGGTAAAATACTTTGACCTTATCTCCGCCTAGCTGCCTGATCACATCTGCCAGTGGAAAGATCGTAGTTCCGATGTTAATAACAGGATCCTGCTCTATGGGAGCAGACTGTTCCGTGCTGCAACCGGATATGGTAATCATGGCCAATATAAATGCACCATATATGCCAAACTTGCGTAAATATTTCACCCCTATTCACTCCTTAACGTTGTCATATCAATCGATTAACCCAGGCTTCAAGAGAATTTCTCCTGTTACTCGAAACTACGTATTGACAATTCTTATCAATTACTATTTTTGATTATATCACAAAACGATTTTGAATATGCATAAAGAAATGACCACGCAGAACACGACAAATTCATGAAGACACAGATTTTCCATATTTCATGATATTATTGCCTGATGTCTCCTAAGCTCTCCGGTTCACTTTGCTCAAACATATCCGTACAGCTACAATTCTGGGCAATATTTGAGTTATTTATAAGCCGATTGTTGTTTAGTATCCCCTCGAAGTCCATATATTTTCTTCGATGAGTTCGGCGTACACTTCTTTGCCTTCTGCTTTACTAGTCGCGCCCGTTGCTATATTATCTTAGTAGCTTGTATATTAAAGAACTTGAGGTGCACCGAGAGATGAACTCCAAACCAAATAATAAACCGCATTGTGCTAACTTTTCGTCAGGACCATGCACCAAACACCCGGGGTATAGTCTGGAAAAACTTAAAACTGCTCCGCTTGGCAGATCTCACCGCAGCAGCATCGGCAAAAAGAGATTAAATAAAGCCATTCTGAAAACAAAAGAAATCTTGGCTATCCCGGAAGATTATATGGTCGGGATTGTTCCCGCATCTGACACCGGCGCGTTTGAAATGGCGATGTGGAACCTGCTGGGTGAACGGAACGTCGATGTGATCTGTTTTGAGGCATTTGGCAAAGGTTGGGCTGAAGACATTCAGGAACAACTGAAACTTAGCCCTGTTAAAATAATCGCCGCCGATTACGGTTTACTGCCTGACCTGACAGATGCTAATTTTGACCACGACGTAGTTTTCACCTGGAATGGAACAACCAGCGGCGTAAAAATCCCCGACGGCGATTTTATTCCTTCCGACCGTAAAGGCCTAACCCTCTGCGATGCTACTTCGGCAGTTTTTGCGATGGAAATCCCCTGGGAGAAAATAGATGCAGCCACCTTTTCGTGGCAAAAAGTGCTGGGCGGCGAAGCTGCGCACGGTATGCTAATTTTGTCCCCCCGCGCTGTTGAACGCATCGAAAGTTACACCCCGCCCTGGCCAATTCCAAAAATATTTCAGTTAAAAAAAGGCGGCAAAATTATCGCCGGTATTTTCGAAGGGTCGACAATCAACACACCTTCAATGCTCTGCAATGAAGATTATCTTGACGCTTTGCAATGGGCCGAAGATCTGGGGGGGCTAAAGGCTTTAATTCAACGTAGCGAAAGCAACCTGGCAGTAGTAGAAACTTTCGTCTCTGCACACCCCTGGATCAACTTTCTCGTATCCAATCCGGCAATACGTTCAAATACCAGTGTCTGCCTGACAGTTGATCTGAGCCCTGAGAAACAAAAAGCTATGATCAGTCTTCT
>DATIKA010000234.1:0-12049 GCA_035478055.1 Candidatus Limnocylindrales bacterium
GACCGCACCTATCATCAATATTTCCCTACGCAACACTTTAGATACCATTTCATTAATCCCCATTGCATCATGCTAAAGTTATGTTGAAGATAAGACAACACCAGTATCCACCAGTTGATCAATGGGTTCTTAAATTACCAAATAGTAACGACTTATAGTTTCCAGGGTTGCAGGTTTTCTGCAACATGGAGAATTATAACAATGCACTGCCATCTGTGTCAATGAATATTTTGGTGATTCCGAATCATTCGTTAATGGTGGTTAATAGTGTACAGTTTGTCCCGAATTATTTCAAAAAGGGTTTTTTGTTTTTCTGGCGAATGAGATGATAGTCAAGGATGATATTTCTGCTGTTTGCAGACTGTATTACTTCTGAAGGAGGCGTAAAATGGATTGTGACCTATTGATTAAAGGCGGCACTATTGTCGACGGTACAGGAAAACCTGCGTTTAAGGGATCTTTAGCGATCAGGGATGGCAAGATCATTGCCTTTTTTCTAAACGCGGAAGAAACTGACAAAGCAGCGGCCAGTTGTCGGGAGTTACTGGACGTTACCGGTTTAACCGTTTCTCCCGGCTTTATTGATATGCATTCGCATGCCGACTGGATTATGCCCGATGCAGAACATCCGTCAATTCTTGCTCCCCTCCTGGAACAAGGAATTACAACCGTAATCGGTGGTAATTGCGGTTATTCTCCGGCTCCCCTGGCACCCAATTCCCCATATCTTGACTTTGTGGGTTTGTGCTCGGATTTTTTAATGGAAAAACCTCTCCGCCTAGAGTGGGATACTATGCGTTCTTTTCTGGACTATTTAGAAAGCAAAGGTGTAGCTCTTAATCTGGCAATGCTGGCCGGTCACGGCAACCTGCGCCTTTCCATGTTCGGCAATAACCATGCCTACCCTGGTGAAAAAGCGTTGTCCGAAATGGAATCTATTGCTGCGGCAGCCCTGGAAGAAGGTGCGGTTGGCATCTCTTTAGGGCTCGGTTATGTCCCGGGTATCTTTTCCGAAATACGTGAGCTGGAACGGTTTGCCGTTTGCGCCCAAAAGTACAATCGCCTGCTCACAGTACACCTTAAGGCATATACCCGTTTGTCTGGAGCCTATCCCCTAAAACTGTTTGGAAATAAGCCGCATAACTTAAGAGCTCTGGAGGAAATAATCGCACTGGCCGAACGTACCAATGTAAAAATACAACTTTCTCACCTGCTCTTTGTCGGGGAAAAGACTTGGCCCTCTGTTGACCAATTTATCGGTATGATCGACTCAGCGGTATTAAACGGCCAGGATATTGCATTTGACAGCTTCCCTTACACATGTGGTAATACCACTATTTATGTGGTTTATCCAGCCTGGTTCCTGAATAACATCGAGCAAAACTTTAAAAGCGTATGGGCGCGACGACGCCTTAAATGGGAGATCGCTCTCCTTTCCAGTCAATTAGGCTTTGGCCTTGAAGATATTCAGGTACTGTGGGGTGGCCATCCGGAGGCGGATCGTTACAACGGGATGTTTTTTGCTGAGATTGCCAGTCAAATGGGTTGCTCGGTTTTCGAAGCATACCTCAAAATAAGCGCACTCGGCAAGGGGAAAACACTCTGTCTGTTGCACAAATATAACGGCGATGCAAAAGACGAATCTGTGTACCATAAGATCTTTCGCCATCCCTTAAACCTCGTCGAGTCAGACACCATCCTCACCAGGCGAGGCATACAGAATCCTGCATCTTTCGGCGCTTTTCCTCGTGCCATTCAACGTTATCATAAGGAAATGGGATTGCTTACCCTGGAAGAAACTGTTGCCAGAATGACCGGAAAATCAGCACAACGCTTCGGAATAAAAGATCGCGGCATTATAGGTGTTGGCTACTGGGCTGATCTAACTATTTTTGATTACTGCGAAATTAAAGACAACACCACCCTGCACAACCTTGAAGTACGCCCATCAGGAATCAAAAATGTTTTTATAAACGGCATGGAAGTGGTCCGGGAGGGCAAAGTTATCGCCGGGCGTCTCGCAGGTAAGGTTCTGCGAGCCACATAGCCAAAGCAGCAATCGCAATAAGTGAAGACGGCCGCCAGGCTGAATCAGAAAATTGGCGATACATGGGGCAACACCACACTAACAGCTATTAGGAAGGTTTTTCGTGCGTCTAAGGGTTTGGGCAGAATTTATCACTCCGGAAGAAGTGACCAGTGCGAAAGTAGTGGCACTCCTGAAGTATTACCGGGTGCAGCCGTGTCTCGCCGTCAGTTATGGTTCACTCGGCCCCGGTTATACGCATTTTCTGAAAACATATCACGATGCAGGACTTGAACCTGCACTGTGGCCCACACTAAGCGACACGCTCGGCTACTGGCCTCACGAAGGAAATGCTCTCGCATTCTCCGTCTATGTTCACGAAATTTTTCAATGGGCGCAACTGGCCAAAGTTGCCATCCCCTGGCTGGCGATAGACCTTGAGACTCCATTTTACCAATGGCAGGCTGCCGCAAAAGCAAAGGGGTTGCACAAGATCTCCGTTATTTTAAAGCACTATAAAATGAATCGAAACCCGGTCCGTTTCCAAGAAGCAGCATCTATCTACCGGGAACTGCAGAAATATATCAATCGGCAAGGTTGCCGAACCCTTGTCCCAGTGCTGCCCCTGCTGGAACTTGATTTGGCAGAGGATAATGCCAAGATCCAGGACTACCTCGAGACTCCGGTCACTCCCATTTGCTGGGATATTGTTTCGGCGATGCAGTACAACTCAATGTTTACAGGATATTCCAGGGGGATGATCAACCCGGTAGACGCTCATTGGCATCTTTACCGGCTGTGCTTGAAAATGAAGCAGTTTTTCGGTGAACGAGCCTCCCTTTCCATCGGCACTACTTCGACCGGCAAGCTCGGCAATGAACCGTACTACAGTGAACCTCTGGCTTTACTGCCTGACGTTGAGGCCGCTCTGGCGGCAGGAATAGATGACATTGCCGTGTTTTGCCTGGAAGGCATCCTGAAAGCAAAATGTCCTGAAGCCTGGTTTGAGATGATTTATCAAGCTAAAGCGGTGGTGCCACCGCGTTCACGGAAAATGGACTTCATACGTTCAGCAGGACAGCTTGTTTATCGCATTATCCCTTAAACACTAACGGGACAGAAACGATTTGCAAAATCTCCTCGACTCGCAGCAACCTTATTTATTTTCTTATTTCACGAGGGAGACCTGCCAGTATTTACTGAATACCATCTTTTAAAAAGCCTTCCCTGCCGCGGCAGGGAAGGCTTAAAAAACTTGTTATTAACAAACAGTAACGGTTAAATACTAATTTGCTGCTTTTTCTAACTGCCAGCGCGACCATGCCGGCGAATCGATGTTTTCGCCGCGAGCAAAAGCACTCAAAGAAGAACCCTTTATTGCAAACTGAGAGCCATGCTGTTTTGTTTTAAACCCGGTAGCAATAACGGTTACTCGCACCTGATCATGACAATTTTCGTCTATAACCGCTCCAAATATAATATTGGCATCCGGATCAGCATAAGCAGCTACTATTTCAGCTGCCTCATGCACCTCATATAGACCAAGATCGGGCCCACCGGTTACATTGATCAGAACTCCCCTCGCGCCTTCAATTGAAGTTTCAAGCAGCGGACTGTTGGTGGCTGCCCTTGCGGCGTCAATTGTGCGATTTTCGCCATTCCCATAGCCTACTCCCATCAAAGCCGGGCCGGTTTCGGACATAATAGTTCGCACGTCGGCAAAATCAAGGTTGATCAAACCTGGTATCGCAATTAAATCGGATATACCCTGCACCCCTTGTCTTAAAACATCGTCAGCAATCCTGAATGCTTCCAGGATTGGAGTGCGTTTTTCCACAACTTTGAGCAACCGGTCGTTGGGAATGGTGATCAGTGTATCTACTTTTTCTTTTAAACGAGCTATTCCCTCTTCAGCCTGTTGCTGACGTTTTTTTCCTTCAAAACTGAAAGGTTTGGTTACCACGCCAACGGTTAATGCACCCAGCTTCTGTGCTGTTTCAGCAATCACAGGCGCAGCACCTGTGCCGGTTCCGCCGCCCATTCCTGCTGTCAGGAACACCATATCAGCTCCTCTTAGTATCGCCTCTATGTTATTGCGGCTTTCTTCAGCGGCCTTTTTGCCAATTTCCGGGTTAGCCCCGGCTCCCAGGCCTTTGGTAAGCTGTTCCCCGATTTGCAGTTTTGTCCTGGCATTAGCCAGGTATAACGCCTGCGCATCGGTATTCACAGCTACAAAATCAACACCTTGTAATCCGGCGGCAATCATCCGATTGACCGCATTACTGCCGCCACCACCGATTCCGATCACCTTAATCGTCGCGTATTGGTCCATCTCCATATCAAACTCAATCATCAAAAAACACCTCCCTAGTTTGACAAGCGTTTTATTCAACTATATCGGATATCCACTCTTTGAAACGCTGCCATAAACCCGGCTCTCTTTTTTTAGCTAATCTACCCCGCTCATAAACGTAAAGCCTGGGTTGGTAACGTAACACATATTGCATAAGCCCTATTACCGTCGAATATGTCGGATCCTGAACACCGCTGTAAGAAAACTCAGCTAACCGAACCTGGTTGCTGTCGAAGTGGAGCCGGGCAACCTCTACAATACCCTTCATAAAAGAAACACCACCCCGCAAAACCACTCCGGCAGGCGGAAGATACGGCCAGCCCATCTTCGTCATTTCTTCGCGGGCTATCTGAAAAATCTCCTGTATCCGCGGCTCGATATAACCTGTGATCTCTTTTGCCGATACCAATCTAAGCTCATTGCTGCCCACGCTGGCAACTTCAATATTCGGTTCACTGTCAGCCATTGAAAGCTTGGCTGAACTGTGTCTTTTTTTTATTTCTTCCGCTGCTTCATGGTTTATTCTCAACCCAACGGCAAGGTCTGTCGTAATGTGGTCACCTCCGATGGGGATCACTGAAAGCTTTTGCAGCTTGCCATAACGGAAAAGCGCAATTTCAGTCGTGCCTCCGCCGATATCAACCAGAAATACTCCAAGATCCCGTTCATCATTCGAGAGGGCTATTTCTGAATTGGCCATTGCCTGCAAAACCAATCCTTTAATGCTGATACCCGCCCGATTGATGCAACGTAATAAATTATGCAAGGAGGTTGTCAAACTGGTAACAACCATAGCGTCAACCTCCAGCCGTACACCCAACATTCCAACCGGATCTCGTATACCATCGAAACCATCAACGATGTACTCACGAGGGATGATATCAACAATCTCCCGATCCATAGGTAATGCGACAACCTTCGTTGCCTGCATTACCCTTTCCAGGTCTTGTTCCCGGATCTCTCTGTCCTCAGAAGTTACTGCCACAACACCCCGATTGTTAATCAGCTCAATGTTTAAGCCTTTTAACCCGACATAAGCAGAATCGATTTTAAATCCGGCCATTCTTTCTGCTTCCTCAACAGCACTGACAATTGCAGCGATCGTTTTATCCAGATCAACTACTACCCCTTTTCGCAAACCTTCGGAGGTGCTTACGCCTAAACCGATCACTCCTACCGAACCGTCGGGACGGGGTTCACCAAGTCCAACCCTTACCTCCGCAGTGCCAACATCAATACCGACAATATAGTTTCGGCGAATCATTCACATGCCCCCTTACCCTTCCTGACATGGCAGGCCTTTTCCTTATTATTCCAATACAGCTTAAGCGTTTTCTTTTTTTATGGATTCACCCCATTTCCATGAGTATTTATAACAGCAGCAACGATCAGCCGACCCCCGGCGCGAACGTCTATACGAGTTTTTTCACCAGGCGGTAGATGCGGAATGCTTTGCTTAACAAGCATTAATTTATGCTTCATATCTTCTTCATTCCCCAGCCATATTTCCAGCCCACATGCGGTATACACAACCAGGTTATACGAGTCTCTCAAGCTCAGCTCTGCCAGTTCTATCTGAAATGTATCGGGCCAGGCCTCAAAAAAACTTTTTAGTATATTTCTCCTGGCCGAGCAACTCAGTGGCGCACCCTGACTGACCTGCTCAGTACTTATTCCTGATATTATTGGATAGCTCCCGAATAACTCCGCCGTATGGTCGAAGCTGATGATATCTCTGTCAATAATCCAAAAACCGTCTTCCGTCGTGATAAAGCCAGCAACAATTCTTTCTGTCAAAGTGATTACAATCGCATCCGGAAATTTACGGCTAACTGTTATTTCCTTAACCCTGGGATATTCCTGCCGAATTCTATCAGCAACTTGTTGACTTCGAAACAGGAATATGCTCATCCCTGTTTCCAAGCCGCTACTCGACACGATCGTTTGTTTGTTAAGCGCGTTTGCTCCCACGACTTGTATTTCACTCACTCTGAACAGCGCTTCAACACCTATTACTGTCACAAGCAAGATTGAAAATGCAATAAGCCGGATAATAAGCCGCTTAATTCTTGCCCTGGCAGAAGCACCACTGCGTTGTGGAGCCAGTTTGAGGTGATTGCTGTTCCTTTTCATCCATTTATCCCTTCTCCAATGATCTTTACCTCAGGCTGAAGATCCAGATTATGCTTTTCTTTAACTAGCTGCTGAACCGCTTGAATTAAAGCCAGGATATCAGCCGCGGTGGCATTGCCTGTATTGACGATGAAATTAGCATGCTGTCTGGACACTTCAGCACCTCCGATACGCAAACCCTTACCTCCTGCACTTTCTATCAAATACCCGGCAGGGTTGTCCGGTAAGTTTCGAAAAACACTGCCGGCACTGGGCTGTGTCGGATGTCGACGGCTGCGTTCTTTGATGATGTTATCCATACTTTTTAATGATTCTGCTGCATCGCCCTTTTCTAGCTTCAGACGCACTTCTATCACAATGCCTTTTTCATTCAGGTTACAACTTCGGTAACCGAAAATGAGCTCGCCTCGGCTGTAAGAATATACTGTACCATCGTAATGAACCACGGTAACCGATTCTACCTTTTCCCCGATATTACCGCCGAATGCGCCGGCATTCATCATGATTGCTCCGCCTAGCGTACCGGGAATTCCTGCAGCAAATTCCAGTCCAACCAGTCCTTTTTGGCACGCTTGGCGCGCTAACGATGTCATTGATGTTCCGGCACCAACCACAATTTCTTCGTCCAACCAGTTAATGTAATCAAAAGCTTTGCCTATATTCACAACAAAACCTCTGACACCGCCATCCAACACCAACAGGTTAGTGCCATTACCCATCACATAAAGGGGCATCCTATATTCAGCACAGTAGTGAACAATTTTAATTAATTCAAAGCAATCTGCCGGGCAAAGATAAAAATCTGCCGGCCCGCCAACCTGCCACGAAGAGTACAGCATCAGCGATTCATGCTTTTTTATGCCGTTTTTTAAATACTGTCCCAATTCTTCTTCGATATTCAAGTCGTTTCCTCCGCGAATTTTAATGCTCACTTATTACTGCTTGCATGCATTGGTAGAGTCTCCTGGCTGCATCAGGTACGCCCATCGCCTTACTCTGCCGGCTCATCTCATCCAACAGTATTGGATCGGATAGAAGGCGATTGATCTCTGTTTGCAAGCGGGTATGATCAAGTTCTTTTTCATCGATCAACACCGCCGCTCCGGCATCTGATAATAAGCGTGCATTATGGTACTGGTGGTTGTTGACAACGTTTGGCGATGGAATCAATAGAACAGGCACACCTAGCGCAGTGACCTCAGCTAAAGTTGTTGCACCGCTGCGAGTCACTGCCAGATCGGCAGCAGCCAATGCCATGGGCATTTCTTCAAGGTACGGAAATAGCTTGACGTTGTCAGGTATTTGACCAAGTGCACCTCTTACTGTTTGGTAATAATCATCTCCGGTAACATAAATCAGGTTTACACCTTCTGGAACAAGATTTGCTTTCAGGTATTCCGTCACTACCTGGTTAATTTTAAGCGAGCCACGACTGCCTCCATAAATTAGAATATTCTTTTGTTCGGGTGCCAATCCAAAATAGCGGCAGCCTTCCGCACGGCCTACGGAATGCACCTCACTGGCTCTGGGGTTACCAGTAAACTGAATCCTACTCAGTCTCGAAAGCTTTTTGCGCGTTTCGAAAAATGACAGACAAACCCTGTTTACCAGCGGCGCTAACCAGCGATTAGTTAATCCTGGCAGAGCATTCTGTTCGTGTATTACCACCGGACAATGCTTGATAATTGCTGCCATTACCAGCGGAAATGCAACATAGCCCCCTGTTCCCAAAACTATGTCTGGTTTGAAATCGCTTATAATCCGTCTTGATCGCTCTAACCCACCCCAATTATCTTTAATCGCCAGGCTCAATTGCTTGGAATTTCGCTGAAAACCTCGAGCTGGTATTATGGCCAAATTAAAACCCGACGAAGGTACGATTTTATTTTCCAGGCCCCTGGCTGTGCCGACAAAAAGTATTTCTGTCATGCTATCTTCAGTCAGCGCATAACGAGCCAATGCCAGGGCTGGATAAATATGACCACCAGTTCCTCCTCCGCCGATTAGTACTCTCATCTTAAAATTCTCCTTCGTTATGCAGCATACTGTTGACTATATTTCGAAATATTCAATAAAATACCGATACCAATCAGGGAGAAAAATACAGAACTCCCGCCAGCGCTAATCAAGGGAAGGTTTATGCCTGTGATCGGCAGCGATCCGGTAACAGCCGCAATATTTACCACCGTCTGAATTGCCAACATAAAGGTGATACCAGCGGCTAACAAGCTGCCAAAAATATCAGGTGCTTTCATGGCGATCATGAAACCTCTCCAGATAAATATCAAATACAACAGTATTACCGCCGTTGCCCCCAAAAAACCAAGTTCTTCACCGATAACAGCAAAAATGAAATCATTCTGCGGTTCTGGCAGATAAAATTGCTTCTGCATGCTTCTTCCCAGTCCTACACCAAAAATATTACCGCTACCCAGAGCAAACAATGATTGGATTATATGGTAACCTGCACCAAATGGCTCAGCCCAAGGGTTTCTAAAGGAAAATATACGCTGCATCCGATACTCTTCCGTTACCAAAAAATAGGCCAGAAATGGTAAAAATAGCAGGGAAACCCCGGTGAATTGCAATAGCGGCATCCCGGCAAAAATAAATACCATCGCGGTGCCGGCTAACAATACTAACGCGGTACCTAAATCTGGCTGAGCCTGAATAATTACAAAGGTAATCATAACCAGAACAATTGGAACGATACTGCTAGTCCAGAAATTTTTGATGCTATGACTACGGCGGCTCATATAAGCAGCCGTAAATATGACCAGAGCCAGCTTGCTGAACTCCGACGGCTGCAGGATCATGCCGCCAAAACTCAGCCAGCGCCTGGCTTCAGTCCCTAGAGTTGATCCAAATCCGGTAAAAAGCAAAGCTAACAAAACGAAATTAAGCAAAAGGATGACGAAAGATAAACGCTTAAAAATGCGGTAATTAAAATGGGATACACAAAACATCCCGGCCAATCCTAGCGCGATCCATAAAGCCTGGCGTTTCAGGAAATAAAAAGGATCTTCTGTTACATCCTTGGCAATGGCAAAACCGGCACTGAAAATCATCAGCAGACCAATACCCAAAAGCAGCATTGTAACGAGAAGCAATGTACGGTCATAATTATTGTGCGTCTGTTTTTGCATCATTTTATCCCTCTGCTTTTATCCTGCGGACGATGCTTTGCCCGGACAAGCTCTTTAAACAGGTTGCCCCGAGATTCGTAATCAGTGAACATATCCCAACTGGCACAGGCCGGTGACAGAAGAACTAGATCGCCGGGAGACGCCTGTAACTTGGCAACCTCCACGGCTTCTTCCAGATTTACCGTTTTTTGATAATCAAAAAAGCCTACTTGTTCCACCGCTGCGGTAAGCTTATCTTTGGTTTCACCCAACAACACCAAAAACTTTACTTCCTTTTTGATCACTGCGGCCAGTGCCAGGAAATCGCTGCCTTTATCCTTACCCCCAGCGATCAAAACCTTGCTTCGGTTGGGAAAAGATTGCAATGCCTTAATTGTCGCTTCCGGATTTGTTCCCTTGGAATCATTGATATATTCAACACCGTTCAGGTTAGCCACAAATTCCAGGCGATGCTCAATTGCACGAAAACTGCAGAGTACTGTCCTGATCGAAGCAAGATCAGCACCGATAGCCCATGCTGCTGCTGAAGCAGCCAATGCGTTTTCCAAATTGTGTTCTCCGGGTAGTGCTATTTCACTGCGCAGACACACTTTTTGTGTTTCACACCCATTGTTGTAAATAGTGACCCAATCTTTTTCCAATCCCACTCCCATCTGCACTGCCGACTGCCCAAACCAGAAGACTGACCCTCGGGCTTTTTCCCCTAGCGAAACAACAGCCTGATCGCCAGCATTGAACACAGCGTAGTCCAGTGTAGTTTGATTTTCAATAATACGTGCCTTTGATAGAAAATATCTTTCAAGACTTCCATGGTAATCTAGGTGATCTTCAGAGAAGTTCAAGTAAACTGCAACCATTGGGCGAAAATGGTTGATATCTTCAAGTTGAAAACTACTCAGTTCAGCAACAATAATTCCCTGGGACCCAACCTTTCCAACAATGTCTGAAAGCGGATTGCCAATATTACCGGCTGCGACAACCGGATAAAAACGCGCTTCTTTGAGCATCGCCGTAATTAAAGCCGTAGTTGTCGTTTTGCCATTAGTTCCGGTAACACCGATCAGCGGTGCCTTAATGAAGGCATAAGCTAATTCTATCTCTGATATAATCGGCACGTTGAGTTCCCTTGCCCTTTTAAAAAGTTCTAAAAAAGGAGGAACGCCGGGGCTCTTGATGATCATGGAAAGAGTATCAGTTACCAGATCAGGCGGATTTTCTCCTGTTACCGCCGTTACTGCCGCATACCGACTTAACTGAGCAAGCTCAGCCTGCAATTCGCCAGACGGTTTTTGATCGGTAATCGTAATTTTGGCAGCGCCCATTGCGGCAAGCAACCGTACGGCGGCCATTCCGCTGCGAGCCATCCCGACTACCAGAATCTCTTTACCTTTAATCCGATCGAGCAAACTCATACCTCCTTGGCTTATCCCGGCACTTCAATATTCTTCAAACCAATCGATTGAACTCAATCACTCCGATGACAGCGAACACGAGGGCTACACCCCAAAAGACTGTTACTACCTGCCATTCAGACCAACCCTTTAACTCGAAATGATGATGCAGGGGGCTCATCAGCAAAATACGACGGCCTGTCAATTGGAAACTTGCCACCTGCACGATTACTGATAATGCTTCAATAACAAATACCCCGCCAATGATTAAAAGAAGCAACTCGGTTTTGGTTACAACGGCCGCTGCAGCAAGTGTGCCACCCAGGGCGAGCGAACCTGTGTCACCCATAAAAAGACGTGCAGGATGTATATTGTAGACAAGAAAGCCAAGACAGCTTCCGGTAAGAGTCGCAAAATATATAGATACTTCACCACCAAGACCAGCTTGCAAAGCAATCGATGTATAGGCTATCAGAGCCACAACCGTTGTTCCCGCTGCCAGACCATCAACCCCGTCGGTCAGGTTGACACTATTGCTTGCCGCAATAATCACAATCACTATAAAGAATGGGTACATAAAACCCAAGTCGATTACCAGATCAAGGTAAGGCAGCAAAATATATGTCGTATATAGACCGAAGCGATAAAGAAGCAACAGAAATACAATGGCAATGATGATCATTCCTGCCAGTTTTGACCTTGCTTTTAATCCAAGCGATTGCCCACGAGTTATTTTAAGGTAATCATCAACAAACCCAAGTAACGAACAACCGAACGTAACAAATATAACTGCAAACAACAGCGGGGTTGGCCTGACTATGATCAGCAGAACTGCTAGGGCTACAAGCACGAAGACAACACCACCCATTGTGGGCGTGCCAGCCTTGTATGCATGCCATGCCGGCCCGTCATCCCTTATCTGTTGACCATATTGCAATCGGCGCACCTTCCTGATATAAAAAGGGCAGGCAAATACCGTAACAAAAAAGGATGTCATCAG
>DATIKA010000235.1:0-1586 GCA_035478055.1 Candidatus Limnocylindrales bacterium
AGCAATCAAAAAACTGCCGCTTTTCCCCGGTAAAGTCCAGGGCCAATGTCCCCCCGGGGTTTAGAATGTTGTGCGGATCCAGATGTTTTTTAATCGCCCGCAAGAGTTCCAACTCGTTTGAACCCATATAATCTTCGTACCATGGAGCCAGCATGCGACCAATCCCGTGATGATGGCTCAAAGCTCCACCGGCAGTGTAAATATGATCAACTATGCCGGTATGATATTCTTTGTATTCATCCAGATCCATACGCCCGATAAAAATAAAGTAAAGGTTGACCCCCTGCGGGTAAAAATGAGAAGCGTGCGACATACAGATTGTCATCGGGCGAGATTTGCAGTAAGCACGCACTTCGCGCCAGACCTCTTCAATATTACTCCAGTTGACGGCACATTCCAGAGTATCGATAATAATGCCGTAATCCTGGAGGTCTTCGCGCATATAAGGATCCAGAAAGCGGCCGTGCTCCCAGCGCCGGGTCACATAACCAGTAGCAGACATCGCACCGTATCGCCTTGCGGTGCGGTGCACCATTTTAGCAACGCGTTTAGCAAAACCCTTTTCACCGTCCGCTGTTCCCAGCAGAAGACAGCGCTGCCCGGGTTTGTAACCCTTAAGCTGCAACAGCCGATCAATAACCGTGCCTTCCACTCCGTACAAGCGCATGCCGATTTCGGTCTCTTCCGGGTCGGAGATACGAAAAACCGAAGGCAGCCCGAATTCACCCTGCGATACCTCCCTGACTGCAGCCAGTGCATCCGACCAACTACGGAAAACATAGCTGAACCGATGGGTGTTTTCAGGCTGGTACCGGTATATTTTTAAAGTTACCTCCACCAGGATGCCGTAAGTTCCTTCAGATCCAATAAAGAGCTGATCCAGGTTGGGGCCGGTGGCCGTGGCTGGAAACTTTCTGGTGATTATTTCGCCAACCGGAGTAATATATTCCTGACAGACAACCAAATCCTCGATTTTGCCGTAGTACGTAGAGTTTTGACCGGCGCCCCTGGTTACTACCCAGCCGCCTACCGAAGCGGCATGGAAAGACTGTGGTAAATGGCCGCATGTATAGCGAAGTCTGGTTTTATATTGCTGTGGAGCATTATTCAGGGCCGTTTCCAGATCAGGCCCTATAATCCCCGGCTCCACCCTGACTGTTTGGTCAACATGATCCAATTCGAGAATCCGATTCATGTGCCGCGCGAGGTCCACGGTAATTCCTCCCATGGGACACTCGGTGCCACGCATCACTCCTGAACCGCCGCCGAATGGAACAAGGGGTATTTTTTCTTCATGACAGAAACGCATCAGAGCCTGCACATCGCCCTTATCGCGAGGGCATACAACTGCATCAGGGGCATGCTCGACTATTTTTTTGCGCAAACGCATCAGATCATACATCATTTTCCCATACGTTACCCGCAGGCGAGAATAATCATCGGTGAGCACATTCTCAGCACCTACGATCTTTCTCAGGCTTTCCATTTGCTCAGGGTTCAGCCTGGACGGTATGTTGAAACTGACCTGCTCTTCCCCCGTATCTTTCTTCTCGAGGAAATAATCATCGTTGAGGTCAAAAGTTTCT
>DATIKA010000236.1:0-8459 GCA_035478055.1 Candidatus Limnocylindrales bacterium
AGATGACCGAAACCAGACTAAGGAATCTGTTGCCGTGCAAAATTTAGCGATGGTAAAACGAATAGTTTTTAACATCCTAAAAAACGAAAAAATATTTCATCCTAAAAGAAGCAAACCAAGTAAACGAATTATCGCAGCAACGGATCCCGAATATAGAGACATCTTATTTAATCCGATTTAAATTAGCAGCCATGCTACCATAATATGGGTTCATGAATTCGCCGTGCCCAATATCTCACCATGGATTGACACGTTCCTGATGCAATGTTATAATAAAGTCGATATACGCATACGAGCATTTCAGGTGTCGCTAGACTGAAAAGGGAAGCCGGTGAAAATCCGGTGCGGTCCCGCCACTGTAAGTGGGAGCTTCCTCTGCAAAGCCACTGACCTTAATTAAAAAGTCGGGAAGGCGGGGGATGCCGTGAACACGAGCCAGGAGACCTGCCTGAATGCACGCTTATCCCCTTCGGGTGAAAGGGTAAGGCGGGGTTGAGACCACGTTGTTACCGTGGTTTCTGTGTTTGTGCCGAAAACTCCAGCTTCCCCTGCGAAAGCTGGATATTTTTATGCCGAAAAGGAGACGCAGAAAATGAAAAAAAGTTTAACGCTTCTTGCTGTGCTGTTACTTTTATGTTTATTTCTTTTGGTTGGGTGTGGCAGAACGAATGGAACAAATGAAGCTGTGGATTCCAATGGCGCTGAAGGAACAGCTGCGCCGGTTATCGTAACGGATCAGATGGGGCGCGAAGTAACGATAACAGGCATACCGGAGCGTATCATTTCTTTATCCCCTAGCAACACTGAAATGATCTTTGCCTTGGGTCTTGGTGACCGGTTAGTGGGCATTACCGAATTTTGCAATTATCCGCCTGAAGTACAGGGGAAAGAAGTAGTGGGTGGATTTGCCGACCCCAACCTCGAAATAATCCTGGAGCTGGGGCCCAATCTCGTGCTCGCCTCGACATTCCATAAAGAAGCAGTGCTCGCGTTGGAACAGCACGGCATACCGGTACTGGTGGTGGAGTCACCGACACTGGCCGAGCTTTATCGGAGCATTTCTCTGGTCGCGGAGGTGACCGGTGCTGTGGCAGCCGGAGAAGCCTTGGTTGCACAGATGCAGCAGCGGATCCAGGCTGTAGAAAAAGTTGTAGCCGTGATTGATCAGGAGGATAGGGTTCGCGTTTACTTTGAGGTTTATTCCGACCCAATGATGAGCGCCGGACCAGGGGTTTTTATTCATGAGATTATTTCTTTGGCCGGTGGTGTCAATATCTTTGGAGATGTAGCTGAGAATTATCCTATGGTCAGCGCAGAAGTGGTGGCTGTGAGGCAACCTCAGGTTATTCTGCTTCCCGATTACCATGGTGCGGCTGAAACACTACTGGCGGAGATGGCGGGGAGGCCGGGTTGGGAAAACGTTCCTGCCTTGCAAAATAATCGTATTCATACGGTCGTGGCTGATATTTTTTCCCGCCCGGGCCCGCGAATAGTAGAAGCAGTGGAGTCTGCGGCCCGGCTGTTTTATCCGGAATTGTTCTAAAGCATTACCCCGCCCTTTCACCCATGGTGGTTGGCTCTATTGCCTACTTGACAGCGAGTCGAGGAGAGAGTAAAAAATTGAGATACGGGCTTCAGCGTTTTCCGATATAATGAGTGAAGTCGGGGGTAGGGGTTAATCAGGCTATTTTGACACGGAGTGAGTGAATAATACTGAAACATAAAAAACCGGAACAAGGAAAAAATAACAGGGCGAAATATAAAAAACCACTTCTACTTGCGGGTTTGGTGGCGTTATTAGTTTTTTCTGCAATAGGCGCCATGGTTATTGGGGCCGTGACGATCGGCTGGAAGAATGTTTTTGCGATATTGTTCGATACACTGCCTTTTAATTTGCCGTTTGCCGGTGCAGAAATTGCGCCGGTATTTTACGATATACTGTTGCGCATACGAGTTCCCCGCGTGATCATGGCCGCTGTTGTGGGCAGTTCATTGGCCGTGGCCGGGGCTGTTTTTCAGGGTCTGTTTCGTAATCCGATGGCTGATCCCTTTGTCATTGGTGTATCGTCGGGTGCCGCACTGGGTGCGGTTGTGGCCATGCTTAGCGGTTTCAGGTTGGCCGTAGGCGGCTTCGGGGCTATACCCTTGTTCGCATTTGTTGGTGGTATCAGCACGATCTTGCTGGTTTACACTATGGCTCGGGTAGGTCGGGCGGTACCGGTCATGACTTTGCTGCTGGCGGGAATTGCCGTAAGCGCTTTTCTTTCGGCCTTGGTGTCGTTATTGACCTACTTTGCCGGGGAAAAGCTCCACCAGGTAATTTTTTGGCTGATGGGTGGGTTGGGAGGAGCTACCTGGCAACAGGTGAGAGTAATGGTACCTTACGCCCTGCTGGGTTACATATGTGTAAGCATCTTCTCCCGTGAGCTAAATGCCATGCTGCTAGGAGAAGAAACAGCTATAAATCTAGGGGTAGAGACGGAAAAGGTGAAGAAGATCTTATTGGTAGGCGCCTCTTTGTTGGTGGCGGCAGCCGTTTCAACGAGCGGCATTATCGGGTTCGTGGGGCTGGTAGTGCCGCATTTTGTGCGCCTCGTGGCCGGACCTGATCATCGCTTCCTGTTACCGGCTTCGGCTTTGCTGGGCGCTTCTCTGCTCATTGCCACCGATGCTCTGGCACGGGTGGTTATTGCCCCGTCGGAGTTACCAGTGGGCATTATTACCGCCTTGATTGGGGCACCTTTGTTTATATTTCTATTAAAGAAACGTAAGAAATTGCGTTACTTCGGTGGAGGAGGTTAAACCGGATGGGTCTGAACATCAAAGTGCATGGGTTGAAATTATACTATGATGCCCAGCCGGTTCTCGACGGCACCGAGTTCGAAGTGCAGCGAGGTGAACTTGTAGCCCTATTGGGTGCTAACGGTGCTGGTAAATCGACACTGCTGCGCTGCATCAGTCGCATTTTGCAGCCTACCGCCGGTCACATATTTCTGGATGGGCGTGCATTAAAATATTTTGACAGCAGGGAAGCGGCTCGATTGATGGCCGTGGTGCCCCAGGAAACGACTGCTGATTTCGATTTTACCGTGGAAGAGATTGTGATCATGGGGCGTTACCCGTATGTGGAACGTTTTCGAAAAACAGAGGAAACCGATCACAAGATAGCATGGCGGGCGATGGAAATGACAGGTGTGGCTCACCTGGCAGAACGTTCGATTGCCTCTTTAAGTGGTGGCGAAAAGCAGAGAGTGATTATGGCTCGTGCCGTTTGTCAGGAACCGAAGCTGCTGCTTCTTGATGAACCGACTGCAAACCTTGATATTGGCTACCAGTCTATGCTGCTCGAGCTTGCCGCTCGTCTTAACCGCGAGCAGGGGGTTACCATTATTGCCGCTATCCATGATATTAATCTGGCTGTGCATCATTTTAACCGATTTATGTTGCTGGCTGGCGGGCAGGTGTTGTCGGCCGGCCGGGTTGAAGAAGTGATTACAGCAGAAAACATCAAGAAAGCGTACGGAGTTCCTGCTTCTATCTATAGACACCCACTGCACGGCGTTTTGCAGGTTAGCGTGGTCAAAGGGCGTTCGCCCAACGAGGGTTTAAACATTGGTCCGCGTGTACATGTAATAGGCGGGGGGGAAGAAGCCCTCCCTGTTCTTGAGCTACTCTACCAGAAAGGGTGCCAACTCTCAGTAGGGCCAGTTTCCGCCCATGATAGTGGCTGCCGTTTTGCGCATTTCCACAGCTTACCCGTAGTGATTGTGCCGCCTTTTACCAGCATGAACGGTGCACACCGGCGTGAACATCTGGATCATTTGCGCCGCTCAGCATTGATTGTAGTGCCGCCAATCCAGTTCGGTGAAGGTAATCTGCTAATATTCGATGCGGTGGAAGTTGCTTTGAAGGAAGGGAAAAGAGTCTGTATCATCGATTTGGAGGGCGCAGCGGCACGAGATCACAGTGGTGGCAAAGCTGTCCAGGTGCTGCGGAGGTTGGAACAGCATGGTGCCATCTTGCTGCAGCAGGTAGAAGAGTTGACTGAAATTATCTGCTTCGAAGGAGGAGCAGCTGATGGAGCATAAAATTGACGGCTCCATGGTGCTGGTTACCGGGGGCGCGCGCAGCGGCAAAAGTACTTTTGCTGAGAAGTTGGCCTACGCAGGCGGTAAAAAAGTAATCTACCTGGCTACGGCGCGGGTTGAGGATGATGAGATGCGAGAACGAGTTGCCCGTCATAAGAGCCGTCGCCCTTCATCGGTTTGTACTGTGGAAGAACCACTTGATCCGCACTTGGTGATTCAAAGGGAAGGGACAGTTGATACGGTTATCCTGATGGACTGTTTGACCTTGCTGCTAAGTAACCGTATCTTGCTTGATCTGGACCAGCATGGCGTCGTTCGGCAGGAAGAGGATAGATTTGCTGACGAGAGATTGCTGAAAGAAGCAGTTGAGCGGACACTCGGTTATGTGAAGGTCCTGACCGAGGTTGCCCTCAAGAGCCCGGCTGCTATTGTGGTGGTAACTAATGAGGTTGGCATGGGCCTGGTGCCGGAGTACCCCCTGGGCAGGGTGTTTCGGGATCTTTCCGGGCGTGCCAACCAGATTTTGGCGGCGGTATCTGAGCAGGTTTGGCTGGTGGTTTGCGGTATTCCGCAGCGGATCAAGTAGGTGAACCTTAACGCAAGCCTTAATCCTTTCATTTACGGTCACAGTGGTATCAGCTTACGGGGGAGAGTTTGGGGGATATATTCCTGGTAAAAAATTATTTGTGTGCGCTTTCTTTTTTAACAGTTATTCCTTTGCCTCACGTTCGAATTAGCCGGGAAGGTAAAGAACTGCCTGCTTCGGCTGTCTGCTTTCCCCTGGTCGGGGCTACTCTGGGGCTATTACTGGCGTCGGCGGCCTGGCTGTTAAGCAAACTGCTGCCTTCAGGACCGGTGGTGGTGTTGGTGCTTGCCCTGAGCTTCTTATTGACCCGCGGTTTGCACGTCGATGGACTGGCCGATACAGCAGACGGACTGCTCGGTACCACCAGCCGCGAAAAGGCATTCAAAGCCATGGACGACAGTGCGGTAGGGGTTATGGGCGCTGCCACCTTACTGTTTGTTTATCTGCTTAAGTTTACTCTTCTTGATGTGCACGGCTCTCATTTTATGCTGCCTGCCTTATTCTTTATGCCTCTGGCGGGACGGTGGGCTATTGTTAATGCCGGGTCGTGGTTTGGTGCAGCGCGTCAACAAGGATTGGGCGACATGTTTCTTAATGAACTGCGCTGGCCGACACTTCTGAAAGCCTCGCTGACAGCTGTTGTCTTTTTGGTTATAGTTTATTGGTGGCAGCCTCATTTGCTATTTTCGGTATCGTTGGGCAGCCTGCTGGCGCTGGTCGGAGCGTTTTTACTGGCACTTTACGCTTCCCGTCGATTAGGTGGGCTAAGCGGGGATGTCCTCGGAGCTTCCAGTGAGCTGGGGGAAGCATTGTTTTTGATTGGTTATTATCTTGTTCTGCCGCCCGGTGCGGCTGCAGGGCTGAACTTATAGGCGGCGTTTTCTATGCAGCAGGTATTTTGGTAAAGATTATGGCAGTTGTGACGATGAACTAATTTGGAAGGAGATTGATCACAATGAGTGAAGCGAAAAGACTGGAGCAGGAACTGCGGGAAGTTTTGGAAGACATCAGGATGCTTGACGAGATGGCTGTGCAGAAAACCATCGCTCGTATGGATATCCTGACTAAGCCCCAGGGCAGCCTGGGACGCTTGGAAGAACTTGCTGTGCAACTATCCGGCATTACTGGTGACTTCTTCCCCGTAAATACGCGGAAACGAGTAGTTGTAATGGCTGCTGATCATGGCATTACCGCGGAGGGTATCAGCGCTTTTCCATCTGCAGTCACAGCGCAGATGGTTGCTAATTTTGCCGCCGGAGGGGCGGCGATCAATGTGTTGGCCAGGCTAAATAATGTGGAAGTTGAAGTAGTTGATATTGGTGTAGCTGTTGATACTGGCTTGTCAGCGGTTAAGAAAGTGCGCATCAAAGCGGGAACTGATAATTTTTATCGCCAACCAGCGATGAACCGTCTGGAAGTTTTAAAGGCCATTATGGCTGGTGTTGTGTGTGCTCGGGAGGCGGCAGCGTCAGGGGTAAAGGTGCTGGCAACCGGCGAGATGGGTATTGGTAATACCACTGCCAGCAGTGCCGTGATGGCAGCGTTAACCGGCTACGATCCTTCATTGGTAGTAGGCAGGGGAACCGGCTTGGATGATACCGGACTTTTTCACAAGCAGGATGTGGTTGCTAAAGCACTAGCCTTGCATAGGCCAGACCCAGATGATCCGATCGGTGTTTTGGAACTGGTCGGCGGTTTGGAGATTGCCGGGCTGACCGGTTTGATTCTAGGAGCAGCGCAGTGCCGTATCCCTATTGTAGTTGACGGGTTTATCTCAAGCACAGCGGCGTTGGCGGCGGTTAAACTTAACCCTGTGGTCTGGCACTACCTGGTGCCTTCTCACCTTTCAGCTGAATCGGGCCATGCCTTATTAATGGATTACCTGAATCTGGAGCCTTACCTTCATATGGGTATGCGTCTAGGTGAAGGAACCGGTGCCGTAATCGTGATGCAGATAGTAGAGGCAGCGGCGCGGATCACGTTGGAGATGGCTACGTTCGAAGATGCCGGTGTTAGCCGCAGCGATGAGGAGAACTGCACCAGTTCCAATGTGACGGGAGCAGAATAATTTTATGGAGTTTTTCTTGGTTCGGCACGGCGAGACCTTGTCCAACATAGAAAGGCGTTATCAAGGTTGGACGGAGTCACCACTTTCGCCGCAGGGCTTGCTTCAGGCGGAGCAAACCGGATTTTACCTGGCAGGGATGGGCATAACTGCTCTGTACTGCAGTGATCTGCTGCGTGCGCAAAAGACAGCAGAATTGATCGGAGCCAGCTGTTTGCTCAGACCGATCATTAACCCCATGTTGCGTGAGATTAACTTTGGCAAGTGGGAAGGGTTGACTTTTGCTGAGATTGGGGCGACCTGGGGTAATGTGATGAGTCGCTGGTTGGATGATCCCTTCAATCAGGCAGCCCCGGCAGGAGAGACACTGGAAAAAGTTTGTACGCGGATGCTGACATTTCTTGAAACTTTGACGGATGAGGCACCGGAGCATCAGCGAATCGCCGTGGTCAGTCATGGCGGCTCTATCCGTGTTTTACTCCACCATATCTTGGGCTATAGCCATGAAGGCTTATGGGACATAAAGGTGGATAATGCCTCGATCAGTTTGATCCAAAAAGAGGACGGTCTGTACAGAGTTATATACTGCAACAGGGTTCACCATCTCAAAGGAAAGGATAATATAGGGGTGTATAATGATGGTGATCAATAGTGCGGCTGGTAATAAAATATTTGTTTCCTGGAGCGGGGGTAAAGATTCGTATCTTTCACTGCTGCGGGCTGTGGAACAGGGGTTGGAAGTTGCCTTTTTGCTATGTTTTATAGGTTCTGATGGGCAAAGCCGTTCACACGGGCTTTCTGTGGAGATGCTCAGATACCAGGCTGAAGCACTTGCTATACCACTGGAGACCGAGGAAGTCACATGGGAGAGTTATGAAAACGGTTTCGAGCGAGCAGTAGGGCGCCTGAAGGAACGAGGAGTAACTGGAGGTGTGTTTGGTGATATCAATCTGCCTGAGCATCGTGAATGGGTAGAAAAAATGTGCAATCGCTGTGCTATCGACTTTAATCTGCCCCTTTGGCATCTGGAAGAAAGAAAAGTATCCGAAGAACTCGTCAAGCGTGGCGGCAAAGCGCTCATAGTTTCGATTCGCAGCGATCTGGTCAATGAGAGTTGGTTAGGTAAATTTATCGATGAAGCTTTTCTTGACTACTGCGAGGGTGAGGGAATTTCCCCCTGTGGTGAAGGGGGTGAATCGCACTCACTGGTGGTGGGTGGACCACGTTTTAGATTTCCGCTTAAATACTACACTGGTGAGGTGGTTCGGGAAGCACAGCGGGCACTTTTGGCGGTGTATAAAGCTTAACAATTGGCTATACATCATGCGGCAATAGTGTGTGAGGAGACCAACGAGAGCGCCCGGGCTAACCAACAGGAATGATTATCGCCTAACACGACGGATCCGCCGAGCGGAGCTTCAACCGACACTGGTTATGCTTTGACAATCTTGATGGAAAATTGCTATAATCACCTCGGAGGGGGTTATGATTATTCCCTTCAGGGGGAGAAAAAATGAACAGCAGGACAAATAAAGCAGAAAAAGCTTACGCAAATCCGGACTTTTTGAACAGTTCCGATGGACGAATTTTACGGATTATGTCGGAATTTGTTGAGCCGATGTACCGGTTCAAGCAACAGAATATTAGTGACACGATCGTATTTTTTGGATCCGCACGCACAAAAAAACCGCGGGATGCAAAAAAGTTGCTGGAGGCTGCC
>DATIKA010000237.1:0-2104 GCA_035478055.1 Candidatus Limnocylindrales bacterium
AGTATTTCCAGACTTCCAGTAACACGGAACATCCCCTCGAAGACTAACAAGCTCACTTAAAACATAATTCTCGGTTAAGGCACCCTTGAACTCTGAATATATAGCAGATCCTTCAAATATGGACGATGCAGGCAATCGTGCCATTCTTCTTAGCAGCCCAAGATCTGACATATATAGCTTGAAATGACTTGCATTTAAATACCCCGACAGGGGAATAGCAGGTTTTTCTATTTTACTTACTTTATACACCATACCTGCACTGATCAACCACTGCAAGGCATCTTCCAAGTCTTTGGCTCTTGCCCCAGGCTTTGCATGGCCATAAACAAATTTCCCGCTCTCCTTTGCCAACTGATGGGGAATGCTTCTCCATATCAATGACAGTTTAGGAAAGTCTGCTGCCGGTGCGTGTTTGGCAAACTCCAGTTCGTATGAGTTTAAAATCGCATCCTGTATTTTCTCCACCTCAGCCACATCTTTATCTTCAATCCATTTTGCTGCCGCTTCCGGCATTCCTCCCGTCACAAAATATGTTTTCAAAAGTGTGACCAGCTTATCTGCAAATATTTGTGGCATACTTCCCATTTTTGTATTCTCAATATATTCAAGCAACCTTTGTTCACCATTGGCAAATACAAATTCATAAAAGCTCATGGGTCGAAGCGTTAAAAAGTCTACCTTGCCCACCGGAAAGGATAATGGCTTTGAAAGCGTGATGCCCAAAAGAGAGCCCGCACATACAATATGATATTCCGAAGCTTGTTCGTGGAAATATTTAAGAGCGGTCAAGGCCTTGTTACAAAACTGTATTTCATCAAATATAATCAGTGTTGATTTAGGCTTTATTTGTTTCCCATTAAGAATACCCAGTTCCATTACAATCCGCTTCGGATCCAAATCCTGATCAAAGCGCTCTGCCAAAGCCGGATTACCCTCAAAGTTGAAATAGGCTACTTCATCGTAGTATTCGTTACCAAACTGTGTCAACAGGTAGGTCTTTCCGCATTGACGGACACCTTTCAGTATTAACGGCTTCCGGTCTTTTCGACTCTTCCATTTTACCAATTCATCCATTACTAAACGCTTCATTTTGCTCACCGTCTATCAATTATAGATATTGCTTTTGCAATTACATTTGCATTTTCCATATCCATAATAGTTTTATAGTGCGCATTTGTCAAGCTTATTTTTAACCTGCATTCAACACCCAAAAATATTCCATATCGCCTAATTATACAACAAGCTAACAGATTAGAAAAATAATCACAAAAACAGCGTACATTACCATATTTTGACTTGTACTTTTCCCCCACCTGTAGTAAGATTAATGCAGGGGGGATCGAGATGCCCGCTATTTTCCACTGCGGCCCGGCCGCGCTAATCTCAGCTTTGTACGACGAGTTGAAAATCGGCCAGACCATTGACGAGATGGTCCGGTGGGATGATACCCAGTGCCACATGTCGCCGGGTAAGCGCATCAAAGCGATCGTCATTAACATCTTCGGTCGCCGCAGGCCTTTGTACCGCATCGATGAGTTCTACGAGCACATGGACACGGAAAACCTTTTTGGCCGGGGTGTCAGTCTGGAAGACCTTACCGACTACAACCTGGCCCGCGCCCTGGACAAACTGGCCGAGCGGGGTCCGCACGAGGTCTTCTCCACCCTCTGCCTGCGGGCGATCTGCCACGAGCAAATCCCGATCAAATATTTGCACAGTGATACTACCTCGATTGCAGTCCACGGCGACTACGAGTATGAGCAGGCCACCGATTTTTTCATCACCTACGGCCACAGTAAGGATAAGCGGCCTGATTTAAAGCAGTTTCTCTACGGTTTAAGTGTCACCGAAGACAAGGTGCCGGTGGTGGCCGAGGTGAACAGCGGTAACTTAGATGACAAATCCTGGAACTTTGACTATATCGAAAAGCTGGCCGCCACTTTGACGCCGGAAATGCTGGCGGCGGTGATCTACGTGGCTGATTCAGCCCTGGTGACCGAAGCCAATTTGGCGAAGCTAAAAAGGCATAATTTAAAGTTTATCTCCCGGCTGCCAGGCAACTTCTCCCTGGAAAAAGAGCTGAAAGCCAGGGCTTGGCAGGAAG
>DATIKA010000238.1:0-4853 GCA_035478055.1 Candidatus Limnocylindrales bacterium
TAATCGGGGACTACCTGCTGATTTTCGGCCACTTCGGTTTTCCAGCCTTGGGGGTCAGGGGCGCAGCGCTGGCTACCGGTTCCGCCCAGTTGATTGCCCTGGTTCTTTCATTGTGCTACCTGTTTTTCCAACGGAGCAATCTGCCGGTTTCCTTAAAATCTTTATTTCCGCTTGACCTGGTTGTTATTCGAAAACTCCTCAGGCTGAGCATTCCAGCCGGAGCGGAGGAGCTGACCAACAGCGGCAGCAGGATAATCACGACCAGCTGGATCACCGTACTAGGACCAGTTGCATTTGCTGCCAACGCTGCCGCTATTGCCGCTGAATCCTTTTCATTTATGCCCGGTCATGCGTTTGCCATTGCAGCTGCTACCCTGGTTGGCCAACGGCTGGGAGCAGGCTTGTTCAGCCAGGCTCGCGCTACCGGATATTGGGCAGCAGCGATCGGCACCGGTCTGATGAGCTCTTTCGGCCTGGTCTTTTTCTTTTTTCCTTACTTGGTGATGAGTCTTTTCGATCCGCCTGATCCGGAGGTGCTGCGCCTCGGAATTCTCTGCCTGCAGATTGGGGCTTTGCAGCAGCCCTTTATTGCCCTGACCATGATATTTTCCGGGGCACTCAGGGGTACTGGCGACACTAAAGGCCCGTTTAGGGTTGGTCTCTTCAGCAATTTATTTGTCCGTCTGCCCCTTTTTTATGTCGTAATTTTTGTTTGGCAACTCGAGGTCTATAACGTCTGGTGGGTAACGACAATGCAATTTGCAGTTAGCGCCCTATTATTGTACCTGCGTTACCGCAAAAAAAAATGGGCGAAGCTTGAACCGATCCCGGTGATTGAAAACTCAGGATGAAAGAAAGGGTGGTGTTAAATTCATATGTATAATAACGGGCTACTAGAGCATAATGGTGAATGGTGGAAAAAGGCCGTTTTTTTCAGATCTATCATCTAAGCCCATAATTCGCAGGTAGGGCCGATTGAATTGAGCGTTACAGTAACATATATTGCCAATCACTCTTGCTGCACTTCAGAAATTGTAGCGTAACTGTCGATAGCCAGGCCCAGTTTGTTAATCAGCCGGATATGCCGATCATTGACATTGCCGACAGTTGGAAAATAGGTTCCGTCGAGCTTCTCCCCTTCCGAAAAGACAATGGAGGAAAACTCTTTTAGCAACTAGTGAGTGGTCGCCTTCGGATTTAGGTTCTGTTTAGCCAGGTGTTCCAGGATACAGTAGGCCATCAGAGCAATTAAAGTGATCAGAGCCAGGCCCCTGATGCGTTCTTCGATATGCAAAAACACAGGCCGGATCTTGATTTTTGATTTCAGATGCCTCATTGGCTGCTCGATACTGCAATTCCTGCGGGTTTTCAAGAACAGTTCCGTGGTGGTATAGCGTTGATCATAGACATTGGTAACCACCGGGGAAAGACCGTCTCTTTGCTCATGCTTCTTGAGCAGCGCGCGGTTGAGTTCTTCTTCATCAACCGAACCGATAGCCTGTTCAAAAAACTTGGAAGCAGGGCTTGGCGCAACAAAGCGGATCTGATTAGCATGAAGCAGCAGGCAGTTTGGGATGGTGCCCATGGCGTTGTCACCGGTGGGGTTTAACCCGAACTCCTTGATCACATGCAAAGTAAGCGCTGCTTCGATCTCTTCGCAATATTGCTCGGATGTCTTCTAAAGCCAAGCCCAAGGCGGTCGTCACTTAGGTTCTCCGGTTTTAAGCCCGCAGGGCTCTTCGATGCCGCAAGGCTCCACCCCAATCTTCAACATCGCGCATCGGCGAAGGGTGGTGGAGACGATTGGCCACCAGAGCTTCTGCGACCTGTCCGGTAGTGATGATCTGGCCGTTTTCCTTAGCGTTCGGGAACGATGCCGTCAATGATCGTTTTTATGTTCATTCCTTCCAGCAAAGGCCGGGTCAAGTACAATGAACCCAGCAGTTTTTCTACCTTGAAGCGGCAAACTTTCTTCGGTTTCGGGCTAAAGCCAGCTTTTAAAGGGTAGCCGCCATTGTCCCGGTGCTTGTTTCGACCCATTTCCATGCCCCCGATGGTTGAACTTTTATGATTACTTTGCCATCGGAGGAGAAAGTACCTTTTTGTGAATATTACCTCCAGCCCCTTTTTTAACAAATATTTACTCCTTTTTCGCAGTCACGATAATACGATCGCGAGACCTGCGAAATTTGGGCTAAGTATTACCTTTTGTATGTTCTTCCTGAACATTATGATCGAATATTTGTTCAAGGAACCTTTGCGCCTCAACCAGGCTTCAACCTGCCCCATTTAACTATTATGAGTAACGCAACCCCCAAAAGTTGGTTTTAGCCAAACGAGGTAATTTCTATTACCGCCGGGTAATATTTAAATAAAATGAGTATTGACAATTAAGTATAGTTATTGTAACATCATCCTGTAATTACAGGATATCATAGTAAGGGGAGGATCACAATTGAAACAAGGCTAGGTGAGCGTAAGCAGATTGATAAAAATAGCGTGATACCATACTACTTCCAGCTGAAAGAACATCTCAAGCTGATGATTGAAGATAATAAGCTCCTCGAAGGCGAGCAAATTCCTTCTGAACTGGATTTGTGTCAGAGTTTTGGGGTAAGCAGAACTGTTGTCAGACAGGCTATCAATGAGCTGGTTAACGAGGGTTTGTTGACCCGGCGTAAAGGTAAGGGCACCTTCGTTGCCCGACCGAAGATTATCGGCAACCTGCTGCAAAATCTCTCCGGTTTACACAGAGAAATGACGGGTAAAGATCTTTCCATTGTCAACAAGGTGTTGGGTTTCTCTGTGGTTAAAGCAGGGAAAAAAATCTCCGAAAAATTGCAATTGGCGGCAGGTGAGAAAATATTTCAGCTGGTGCGCCTGCGTTTTATCAACGACGAACCTATCGTTTACGTCACTTCGTACATTCCTTACGCTCTTTGCCCGGGTTTAAGCAACGAAGACTTTTCCCGACAGTCGTTATACGCCACGTTGGAAGAAAAGTATGGCCTGGAGATTGATATGAGCAGGCGTTCGATCGAAGCAATCGCCGCTACTGACGATGTTGCTGCGCTGTTGGATATCGATCCGAATGCACCCTTACTCTTTCTGAAAAGTATCAGTTATCTGAAGAACGGTCACCCGGTGGAGTATTTTGAAGCAAAACACCGCGGTGATCGCAGTGGCTTTGAAGTAGAGTTGGTTCGCGCTCAGGGTAAAACTCTGGCCGATACCTTGAAGGTCAAAAAGATGGATATATAGCAGCGATCCAGGACAGAAATGATTCAAAGTTGATGAATATGAAAGATTTTCAATCAAGAAAACAGGGGTATATTCTTGGGAGGAGGTTGGATAAAGAGCAGTAAATCTGTTTGTTCAGGACACCGGAAAGGGGGAGTTTACCTATACCAGTTGACCGAACGTAGGCAAGTGATTGGAACATAGCTAATCAATGAATGGGGGGTATTAAATGAGTTTTCTGTCGAAAAGCAAAAAAAAGGGTTTTAAGTTGGGCGTAGCAGCGTTGCTCTTGTCGTTGGTGTTCACTATCGCTGTTGTGGGTGCCGGTTGTCCGCCAGCCGCGCCAGAGGTAGCTTCACCGTACAGAACTGACAAGATCGTGATCGGTTTTACACCGCCGGACATCACCGGGGTGTTCAAGACCGCCACAGACTTCTTCATCGAATCGGCAGCCAATGCCAGGGCTGCCGGTATTCACGTTGAGATAATTGCCCGTTCTCCGGCTACACATACGGCTTATGCTGATCAGGTAGCCATCATTGAAGATTTTATAGCTCTTGAGGTCGATGTTATCGCTATTTCTCCTGCTGATGTGGCGGCCGTTACCCCAGCCCTGCAAAAAGCCAATGCTGCCGGTATTCCGATCATTGTTGTCAACCTGCTGGGTCCCTTTGAGGGAGTAGAGGTTGCTTCCTATGTTGGTTTTGACAACTTTACGGCAGGCGCTGTTACAGCTTATTCCGTTCTTGACTATTTTGGCGGTCCCGGAGTATTGGGTGCTGGCCCCATGGTAGAAGTTACCCCACTTGATTCCCTCGATCTTGCATGGTGGGAAGCGTTGTATGCAGACGTAGATCCTGCTACCATCAACGCCAGGGGTATCTTGCTGGAAGGAGTTCCTGGCAGCTATTTTTCTGACGCCAGGCTTAGAGGTTTTCGCTCGGTACTCGAACAATTTCCAGGTGTTGTGGAATTACAGCCGGTTGTCGGAACCAATTGGAACCGTGCCTTGGCCATGGCAGCAACTGAAGACGCACTGGTCAGCTTTGCCCCGGGTGAGATGGATTTTGTCTGGGGAATGTCAAGTGAAATCGGATTGGGTGCAATGTTGGCTGTCGAAGCAGCAGGGCGTCAGGAAGATGTCAAAGTGTTTAACCAGGGAGGAACGTCCGAATCAATGTCCCGTATCAGGGAGGGGCGCCTGGTTGCCGAGGCATGGCACGGTTTCCCCGAATGGGGTTGGTTTGGTGTGAAACATGCCGTTATGGCGGTGTTAGGTTTGGAACCGCCTGCTACGCTTGACGTGCGTCCTCGCATCCTGTATGTAGATAACCTGGTTCAGTTTACACCGGTTCCCTATCTGCCAGAGATCGATTGGGAAGCTATTCTCCAGGAAGCTGGCTTATAGCAGTAGTATTGGTTTAAAAATTGCAGTTCCTCTCTTGGAACGGAGCAGGGGGAGGTAGGTTCAGAAATGTGCCTCCCTTTTGCTTTTCAAACAAAGGTTAGGTAGCTGGGAACGAGAAAAGGGAGGTGTATTATCCTGTTAAGCTTTAAAGGGAAGGTTGCACTGATAACTGGAGGAGCACTGGGAATAGGGCGAGCGACAGCTA
>DATIKA010000239.1:0-1872 GCA_035478055.1 Candidatus Limnocylindrales bacterium
CTGAGCGAATCAGTTTGCCGCAAACTGGAGCCGGGTGCGCCACTGCCGGCAGAGCGCCTTGCTGCTATGGCAACGCTGGCGGAAAAGGGTGTTGCCGTCTCGGCCAGAATAGATCCCATTGTTCCCGGCATAAACGATGCCGAGATTGAGCAATTAGTTATCGCCGTCTCACGAGCCGGAGCCGGGCATATTACCTCATCGACCTTTAAGGCCCGGCCAGGAAGCATTAAAAAGATCATCTCCGCCTTTCCCCAAGAGGGAGCGGCAATAAATGGCCTGTTTGCAGGAGGCGGCAGCGTGGCAGGAAGCTGCTATCTTCCCGCAGAGATTAGACGCGATCTGATGCAGAGGGTCGGGGAGTATGCACAACGAGAGGGCATAACGTTCTCCTCTTGCCGGGAGGGATATGCAACAGTTCCGGGAATTAGTTGCGATGGGTCGCATTTATTGTCTGAGGTTCGCAATCCTGAAAAAATCCTGAAAATAATTCCTTATTTTGATAAACCTACTGAAACACAAAGATAATACAGATCGCCAAAAGGCCAGAATGGTTCTTGCTGCCAGCTCGCCATTATCAGCCCTGCTGAGGAGAACGAAGGCGCAAATACGATGCCGTCCCTTAATTGTGGTCTTTGTCCATGAAAGTCTATTTATATGAAGAATAACTAGACTTGACGACAATTCTTCTCAAAGGGGAGGATGTTCAAGCTACAGTCATAAATGCTATGCGCTAGAGGAATAGGAGGAATTCAATATGAGGAAAATTTTGGCTATCACTGTGGCCCTCATGATAGCAGCCATCGTTTTAATGCCTGCTTTGGGGTACACTAATCAAGCTGCAGGAAATCAATCTTACACTGCAAAATCCGGAGAAAAAGTCGACTACAGCTTCAAAACATTAAATGTTCCCGCCCATAACCTGACTCCGGCTATGGTGGTAAACAAGTATTCTTTCAAATCCGCCGGTGTTCAGAGCACCAGGATGCCCTACTCGTTCCAGCAGGGAACTGCCACACCCTACTCCCTTAAGCTGGTAGGTGTCGAGTACGCGGTTGCACAGGGCATGAAGACCAAGAAGCCGGTCGCAAGGCTGGGCAGCATGATGGATGAAGCTGCACCCACGACTGAGACCATTGCGCCCGTGGTTGCTGAGCCTGTGGCTGTTGAACCTGTGGTTGTTGAGCCTGTGGCTGTTGAGCCCGTGGCTGAGACCACATATTCTATCGAAGGGATGGTCGTAGACAATAATCAAACCGGCCTGGCCGGCTGGACCATAAACCTGACAAAGGATGAAGCAGTTATCAATAGCGTTCCCACAGCCGCGGACGGCAAGTTTGCTTTCCCAGATCTGGCTGCTGGTGAGTACACAGTCTCCGAGGTTCTCATGGAAGGCTGGAATGTGGTTTCCCCCGCAGAAGGCATGTATGTAGCGAACATCACTGATGCCAGCGTAATCGACCAGGTATTCGTCAATCAGCGCGTGCCAGTAGTTGTAGCTGTACCAGAGGTAGTTGTGCCCATTACGGAGAACTTGACCGCACCACCGGCCAATAACACTACACTCATCAACGCTACTGAAGCGATAAATGCCACTGTGTAGGACCTGCAAAAAACAATAAAATAAATCATGACCCTGGTTCACCAGGGCCCATCTTTTCGTTTTTTTATCGCGCCGCTCAACCAATAATCTTTCATAGGTTGAAGGGTAAGAAGTTAATGATTATTTTGGGGGATATTTGTGAAAACACGAAAATTATTGATGCTATCTGGCCTCTTTGTGTTGATGCTGGCAGCGCCGGTCTTTGCCCAGGGATTTTACGGGTCCGGCCCCTGCGAGGCGAGAAATGCAATAGAAGCCTATTGCGTGAATCA
>DATIKA010000240.1:0-9555 GCA_035478055.1 Candidatus Limnocylindrales bacterium
CGGCAGTCTGCAAAAAAACCTGAGCCCCGTTGCTAATTGCGTTTTCACCGTAAGCCATGGTAAGTTTATAAGGTGAAACAATTCCTCCTTCTGGCAAGAAGAAACCGCCCTGCTGTTTGTTATAAATATTGGGCTCGCGGGCTCTGACCTGTTCAGGGGTAAGATATTCCACACCCCTGACCCCGTTTTGACGAGCCCGGCGGCGAATCAAGGGCATCAACATATGCATCATCCGCGAAGGAAAAACAACCAACAAACCCGGCCAAGCCAGAGGTACGCCTAATTCTTGCGCTTCCTGAGTAAACATACGATTGCCCAGAGTGTTATAACGGGCCTTCAAGCTTCCCGGTGGTGCAGCAAAAGCAGGGTGAATTATCCCATTATTTCGGCCGGAAGCATGCCTGGAAAGGTCATTTTCCTTCTCCAGAAGGGCTACATCTATCTGCCAGCGAGTAAGTTCACGAGTAATGGCCGCTCCAATAACACCCCCGCCCACAACTGCAGCATGGAAATGCCTTCCCTCCAGAGACTTATCGCTGTGGGAAGGCACTGTAAAGCTATCGGGAATCAGGCCTCTGACTTGAATATCGTTGACAACGCCGCGATATCCTTTGCCGGCTGCCAGGTAGCCAGCCTCAAGATAACGATCCCAATGATCTACGTTACCGCTCAAAAAGATCGCCTTGTGTTTTTCCGCCACCTCGATCTCTTTAAAACCTGCCCTGTCAAACAATTTCCGTATTTTTTTCAGGCTGTGCATATCCCGCGCCACCCCGCTCCGTCTAAATAGAACCATCCTTGACACTGTCGGTGTGTAATTATTTATAAATCCGTATGTCCGGACATTTCCTTAGCCAATTATACCTTCCCTGTTTATAATCTGTCAACCGCATAATTTGCCGGCTAATCTACCAAACAGCCCTCCACCGAAAGGCCAAAACAGACGCAACGCAATTCTCTTCGGAAGCTTCGCGCACAGTGACGCCGATTTCCGCGAGACTGTTTCGCTGATGAAAAACCACCGGTTCGCGGTCTCATTTTCAATGCAACCGCGTTAATTGCAGCCGCGCTCATAAGTCGTGCCCAGATACTCGCTGACAATTTTGTAAGCACAGAATTTGCCGCACATAGTGCAGCATTCCTGGCTGTCATCATTCTTTTCTTTTCTCAATTTTGAAGCTTTAATCGGGTCTATCGCCAGAGCTATCTGCTGTTCCCAATTCAGCTCCTTGCGGGCCAGAGCCATTTTTTTATCCCACTCCCGCGCACCTTTAACGCCCTTGACAATGTCCGCAGCGTGAGCAGCGATCCTGCTGGCAATAACCCCTTCGCGCACATCATCGACCGAAGGCAGGCCTAAATGTTCCGCTGGAGTGACATAGCAAAGGAAGTCAGCACCATAAGATGCTGCCATAGCACCACCGATCGCCGAAGTAATATGATCATATCCGGGAGCCACGTCGGTAACAATAGGACCAAGGACATAAAAAGGAGCATTGTGGCATAAGGTTTTTTCAAGGACCATGTTAGCCTGAATTTGATCCATGGGCACATGTCCAGGGCCCTCCACCATAACCTGAACGCCTGCCTCCCGGGATCTTTTCACCAATCCACCCAATATGAGAAGTTCCTGAATCTGAGCAGCATCACTGGCATCTTCCAGGCACCCAGGGCGCAAACTATCTCCCAGGCTCAGGGTAACATCGTATTTTTTGGCGAGATCGAGCAGTTGATCAAATTGAGAAAACAACGGATTTTCTTTGTTGTTATGCAGCATCCAGGCGGTCATAAAAGATCCCCCGCGAGATACAATATCCATAACCCTGCCCGTTTGCCGTAAAACATCGATGACTCCTCTGGTCACGCCGCAATGAACGGTGATAAAGTCAACGCCATCGGCACAATGTTTCCCGATAGCGTTAAAGATATCTGCCTCGGTCATCTCAACCATGCTTCTGCCTTTTCCCTCACCATCTAAAAGCGCCTGGTAAAGAGGCACTGTCCCGACCATCACCGCGCTGTTTTTAATGACCACCCTTCTGATTGCATCAATGTCGCCACCGGTACTTAAATCCATCACGGCATGGGCACCCGCCTGAAGAGCTGCTTCGAGCTTGTTCAGTTCATTCGCTAGCTCAAAACAGGCATCTGAAGTTCCAATATTAGCGTTAACCTTGGTGGATAAACCCTTTCCTACAGCCAGGGGAGTAATATGTTTATGATTAACATTACATGGAAGCACAATTTCGCCCGATGCTATACCGCAGCGTAAAGTCTCTGCTGCGATTCCTTCGCTGTTGCTTGCTGCCTCCATCTCTGTGGTGATAATGCCTTTGCGGGCGCTCTCCAACTGTGTGGGCAAATTAACCCCTCCCGGTTATCTTTTTTTTTGTGGGTAAAACATATAAAAATGGTTAGTAGGGCCAATACCTTTCCCGATATCCAGAGAATCGGCAATTGCGCCCGTGATATATTCCTTGGCTTTTCGCACGGCTTCCTGAATCTTACAACCGGAAGCCAAATACGCAGCTATAGCTGCGGAAAATGTACAGCCGGTGCCGTGGGTATGCCTGGTGTCAATGCGCTCTCCGTAAAAGCGGTAAAATTCATTGCCATCGAATAATACGTCAGCGGCATCTTCCAGTCGATGACCGCCTTTCACAACGACATTTTCAGCACCCATGCCCTGAATGCACGCGGCCGCTTCCTCCATATCTTGCAATGTAGTAATTTTCTTACCGGTCAGTATTTCAGCTTCATACAAATTTGGTGTCGCCACATACGCCCTGGGTAACAGGATATCGATTAAAACTTGCAGTGCCTCGGGACGCAGCAGATGGCTGCCGCTTTTAGATACCATCACCGTATCCACCACAGCTTTATCTACGTTATACTTATCCAAGCGGTCTGCGATTATGTGAATAATATCAATCCCGGAGACCATACCCACCTTGACGGCATCCACCGTAATATCCTCAAAAATCGCATCCAGCTGCAACCCCACCATGGGTGCAGAAATCTCCTCGACCCCTTTTACACCCTGAGTATTTTGAGCAGTCACAGCCGTGATCACACTCATACCGTACACGCCCAGGGCCGAAAATGTTTTCAGGTCAGCCTGAATTCCTGCACCGCCCCCGGAGTCGGAACCAGCAATAGTTAACGCTTTTTTCATCGGCCAGCCACCATCTTTTCCTGCAAAAAACGTATTTTCCCTTTAATATCTTCCGATTCCAGGATGTCAGTAACCAGGCATATGCAAGTAGCGCCATGTTCGATCACTTCAGCGATATTACTCTCTTTAATGCCGCCAATAGCCACAAAAGGGATATCCAGGTTTCGGACAACAAAATCAAGATATTCTAAACCTACCGGGTCGCAAACATCTTTCTTGGTAAAAGTCCGAAAAATAGGGCCTACTCCAATATAATCAGCCCCTCTGACAACTGCATCGCGCCCCTGCTCCGGCGAATGAGTAGAAAGGCCGATGATCATATTTTCTCCTGCCAGCCTGCGAACCACCTCAATCGGCAGATCCTCCTGACCAATATGCACACCGTCTGCGTCAACGGCCAGGGCAATATCCAGATCGTCATTAACAATGAATAGCACTCCGGCGGCCTTGGCCATTTCGCTTATCCTCATACATTCCCGGAATTTATACAAAGCCTTCTTCTCTTTTTCCCGATACTGAATAATTTTGATATCAGCTTCAATCATTTCGCGAGCCACGTCGATATTGCTTCTGCCCCGGGAAAAAGACTCGCCCAGGATACAATAAATGCCTTTTCTCAAAATACCGTCCCGCATAATCTCACCCCTTCCCTGCATTCACCAAAACTGCTCCGGCATTCGGATTGCAGTAGCAATCCGGCCGCTTACAACTGCCAGTCTTTATAAATGGGCTGATACCCTCTGGCGAGCAGCATAGCGCTCATTTCCGATACGCTGCGCTCGTCTGATATTTCAAATTGGCTGATACCCTGATTTTCGCGAGTGTGTCCGCCCACTTTTGTAGACACCCCGGCAGACATTTTTGTAACACCTAAAGGCAATATGTTATCCCGAAATGTTTCCCTTTCTCTGGACGAAACGGTAACTCCGGCGCGGAACAAATAAAGACGTACAGCCAATAAAATTTGCACAAACTGCGCGTCGGTGACGGGGTTTTTCGGTTGAAATTTGCCATTCGAAGGCCGTACCCTCGGCAAAGAAACGCTAATCTCGGTGTCCCAGTATTTTTTTTGCAGGTAGTTGGCATGTAAGCCAGTAATAAAAGCTTCTCTTCTCCAGTCTCCCAGACCCAGCAAAGCGCCAACCCCGACTGTGCGCATTCCTGCCCGGCAACCTCTTTCCGGGGCATCCAACCGGTAATGGTAGTTATTTTTAGGACCAGCCGGATGTAATGCGGCATAGGTTTGTTCTTCGTAAACCTCCTGATAGATGGTCAAACCATCTACGCCGGTATCAATCAACTCCCTGTACTCTTCCATATCAAGTGGATAGATTTCGATGGATACAGAGGTAAAATACTTCTTCAAAACTTGAACAGCATCTTTAATATAGGTTAATGGGGCATGCAGACGCGACTCTCCGGTAAGAATCAAAATATGTTTCAGTTCTGTTTCGGCAATTTTCTGCGCTTCCTGCTCCAATTCTGCCATGGTCAATCTGCTTCTTACTGTGCTGTTGCCGGCATTAAAACTACAATAAACACAATGATTGACACAGTAATCGGAAAGATAGAGCGGCGTAAACAGAAAAACCACTTTGCCGAAATGCTGCACGGTTAACCTGTTCGCTTTTTGCGCCATTACTTCAAGATGCTCAGATGCCGCCGGTGAAAGAAGTGTTAAAAAGTCCAACTCTGTCAAATGGTCCCGGCTTAACACTCTGCGAACATCATCCTCTTCAACACTCTGGAAGAAGCTTTCAAAATCAAAATCATAATACATACTGTATACATCATAAAAACCCACAGATTTATCCCACCTACTTTTGCGATAAAAACCCGGTTAAAGGTGAAGAAGCCTCGGCAAACTGTTTGACAGCGCCAGGGCCGGCCAGGTAGGCAGTTCGCCCTGCTTTCACGGCATAGCTGAAGGCCCGGGCCATCGCTACCGGATCTCCGGCTGTCGCTATCGCTGTATTAACCAATACCGCTGCTGCTCCCATCTCCATCGCTTCTGCCGCTTCAGACGGCTTGCCAATGCCGGCATCGACAATTATTGGCAGATCAATCTCAGCGATAAGAATGCGTATCATTTCCCTGGTCTGCAAACCCCTGTTGCTCCCAATAGGTGCCCCCAACGGCATTACGGCTGCCGCCCCCGCTTCCTTCAGATGTTTAGCCACCATCAAATCCGGGCTCATATATGGCAATACGACAAAGCCATCTGCGGCCAGTATTTCCGTGGCTTTGATCGTTTCATAATTATCCGGCAGCAGGTATTTGTGATCCGATATGACCTCAATCTTGATCCAATTACCGCAGCCCGCCTCACGCGCAATTTTAGCTATACGCACAGCTTCCTGTGCGGTCCTGGCTCCTGATGTGTTGGGCATAAGAATGCAGCCCTTCGGAATGTGCAGTAACACATTTTCCTGTTCCGAATCGAAATCGATTCGCCTTACCGCCACGGTTACGACTTGCGAGCCGGACTCACGGATCACATCACCGATCAAGGTGTTGCGCGAAAATTTACCGGTTCCCGTAAAAAGCCTGTTCTCCAACTCAATGCCGCCTATAACCAGCCTGTCGCTCAAATTGATTAGCCTCCGCCCACAAATCGTAAAATTTCCAGCCGATCGTTTTCGGCAATTACATGTACAGCCCACTGTTCCCTTTTAACTATACCAAGGTTAATTTCTATTACTACCAATGCTGCTTCCAACCCCCTGAAACTCAAAAATTCCTCAACTGTCATCGGTCCGGGGAGGATCTGTTCTTTACCATTAACAAAAACTATCACCACTCTTGCCCCTTTCCGTTGCAAAAAAAACTCCTGCGGATGTGTACCCACAGGAGCATATTTTTCACTGAACAGGCATTGTGAGAAATAAAGGCTACTGGCTTCCCTACGGTGGCACTACCCACATCAGGTTCAAAGGGTCGGAACATCCTCTCAGCCTTACGGCACCCCTAGCAAACTATTCAATTGACTGGCATCATTATATCACTGAAGCCTGATTTGGTAAAGTTAAAATTTCGTCGCTTTTGTCGGTGTTGTTAGTCGGCGCAAGCGATAATGCCGACGCACTCATCTCTGGGTAGTAATACTCTATCGACAGATTTGACCATCAAAAAGGAATAAATGCTTATGCGCCGAAAATATTTCTCCCATTGCATGATTAATGTCATGGCAAGGCATATTACTTCCGCTTAATTGTCACATTTGGGTAAGCTCGGGTGTTATATACTATAAACGGCAGCAAGGTCAGGAGGTGTTTTTCTGCGGACAGAAGAGTTTGAAAAAATATTCAGGCAGCATTATCCGAAGGTGTTTCGGCAATTAGCATACCTGCTGCGTGATTACTCGCTGGCGGAAGATCTGGCCCAGGATGTCTTTCTCCGACTCTACGAATGTCCTCCCCAACACCAGGAGAACCTGGGAGGGTGGCTCGCTAAGGTAGCCCGAAATCTGGCCTTTAATCAAAATCGAAACAATAAAAGTCACCGGCGAAAAGTAACCAAAATTGCTGCTTCCGGGGAGGCCACAACGCATATACAGGAACGGGAATGGGCGATTGTAGAGGTTAAAAGCATCCTGGCAAAAATGCCCGAAAGGGAACGTTCGCTTCTTCTGCTTAAGCATTCAGGCTACACCTACGAAGAAATTGCTGCAGCCCTGGGCATAAACAAAGCTTCCGTAGGTACACTGCTGGCCCGTGCGCAGCAAAAATTTAAAAACCTTTATGAGGAGGGTGAAAGTAATGATTTACTGCAATAAAGGCCTGCTGCAGTCAAGCATTAACGCAGAATTAACGGCTGCGGAACAAACGGAACTGGATACCCATCTTCAAATCTGCCACGATTGCCGGCAACAGCTGGCCACGATGACAGCCGCTGACGCCCTGGCCAAGGAAAAGATGGCATTACCCTTTCCCGAAACCCAGGTTGGGCAAGCCTGGCTCCGGTTTGATCGGAAACTGGCGAGCAAGAAAAAAAGTTTCCGCTTTTTTCTTGCTACCCAAAAACAGCGGAAAACGCTTGCTGTAGCCGCTGTGCTCATGTTTGCCCTGACGATAGTTCTGGTGGCACCGGTCAGGGTTGGCCTGGCCGCGTTTCTAAACATTTTCCGGGTGAACCAGCTTGAAACGGTAAACTTTACCGTCAGCGATCTGCAAAAAATCCAGGCGCAGTTTTATGATCAGGGAACCAGGGACATAGATCTAAGACAGTTTGGCCAGTTAAAGCTAACTGGCGGCGAGACCCAAGAATTCAACCGGGACGAGCTATCCATGCTGGAAGAACAGGCTCCTTTTCCTTTCAGACTGCCCGTCATGCCTGAGAACTTTAGCCTGGAAGCCATAACCCTGACTAACCCGATCACAATTGAGTTGACACCAGCGGTCAGGCAAATCAATCAGCTCATCGAAACAATGGGAGGTTCCCGGTTACTGCCGCCGGAGCTGGAAGGAGAAAGTTTTACAATCTCATCCCAAGGTACCGTTCAGTTCTTTTACCTTTACCCGTACCCGCAGACAGAAGAGAATATGCAGTCGTGGCAAGAACATCTCACCATACAAATCATCGCTGCTCCGGAAATTTTCGTACCAGATGGAACAGATGTGAATGCCATCCGGGAAGCAGTGTTGTCCTTGCCATTTCTCCCCCAAAGTATTCGCCGTCAGCTGGTTCAGATAGAGGACTGGCAAACCACATTTCCGATACCAATAGGTCCTGCTGGCCGGTCTAAAGAAGTGCTGATCAATGGCAATCGTGCCCTGTACCTCTACGAGGAATGGGGTGACGAGGGCACCCCTGGCTCCCGCTTTGGATACCTTGTCTGGCTCGAGGACCAAATGATTTATGTGCTCAGCTCCGGTTTGCCGGAAGACAAACTGCTGGCCATTGCCCATACCATGTGAGGTTAGATATGATTATCGAAACATTTGACTTGACGAAACAATTCAATGGTCGGGGCGGTTGTCAGGAAGTAAATCTCGAGGTGGAACCCGGCAAGATTTTCGGTTTCCTCGGCCCTAACGGGGCCGGCAAGAGCACTTTGGTCAAGACGCTGGTCGGCCTCTTGCACCCCACCTCCGGGACAGCTACGGTATTGGGACAACCATTGCGGGACACAGCCAGCAAACAAAAAATCGGTTACCTGCCGGAGAATTTCAAATATCACGACTGGATGTCCGGGTTCGAGGTCCTCCTATTTCACGCTAGCTTGTATAAAATGACCCAGCCCAAAGCCCGGATTATAGACGTTTTCGAAATGGTTAGCCTCATCGGTCAGGAGAAAAAGCGGGTCGGAACTTATAGTAAGGGCATGCAACAACGTTTGGGGCTGGCAGTGGCTTTGCTGCCTGCCCCCGACCTTCTTTTCCTTGACGAACCCACCTCAGCTTTGGATCCAGTGGGCAGGAAAGAGATACGGGAGATCTTGCGCCACTTGAGGAGCGAAGGAAAAACCATTTTTTTAAACAGCCACTTATTAAGTGAAGTAGAGATGGTTTGTGACGATGCTGCCATCATCAACAAGGGGCGCATCATTGCCCAGGGCAGCCTGGCAGACTTGTTGTCTGTAAGCGGTGCGGTGGAGGTCAGGATAGGCCCGCCGGCAGGCAACATCCTGGAGCTCTTGACGGACAGATGCTCAACCGTCCGGCAATATAATGACTCCCTTACCCTGGGAGTAAAAACCAGAGAGGACATCCCGGAGATTGTGAAATTAATAGTCGCTTCCGGCACTCCTCTTTACGAGCTGCGTCCTGCGGCTAATTCGCTGGAGGACCTTTTCATTAACCTGTTAAAGGATGAGAAATAATGGCGGAAATCATGAAATGTACCTTTAGAGAGATGCTGAAAAAAAAGGTTCTGCTCCTGATTTTAGGGCTTACTGCAATCTTTCTGATTCTGTTTGGCATTGGGTTGCGTGAGACATTCCGCTTTCAGACACCACAGATTGAACTTGAACCGCTGATGGTCATGGTAGCTACTACCCAACTGGTTTCCATCGGTCTTTATTTTGCCAGCTTTATTATTGCCCTGATGGTTGTAGTGGCGTCTGCAGGAACTCTGGCCGGTGACATTGAGAGCGGAGTGATGCAGGCTGTACTGGTGAAACCCCTTAAGCGCTGGGAAGTGGTGGTGGGTAAATTTTTGGGCATCGGGCTGATGATCACCGGGTACAGCGCTTTTTTATTTTTTGCCATCATCGGCCTCAGTCTAGCCATGGGAGCCAGAATTCCCTTTAGCGCGAGCAACCTGCTTCTTGGGTATTTACTCTTTTTATTGGGACCATTACTGCTTTTGGCCGTTACCTTGTGGGGTAGTTCTCGTTTTTCTACTTTAAACGCCAGCATCTTGGCTGTAATGCTCTATGG
>DATIKA010000241.1:0-2739 GCA_035478055.1 Candidatus Limnocylindrales bacterium
TGGCTGCACAGCTCCTCGATAGGCTTAAAGATTATATCTGTCAGCGATACTTCGGTATCCCGTATAACCTTCTGTCTCATCTCTGCAGCCAGTTTATCCCGATCAATGCCAGGCCTGGTAGACAGATGGAGGTAAATTTCATCCAGATCGAAGGGATCGTTATTACGTTTGCGCATCTCGATCTGCCATTCTTCAATGTCCGGGTGGCTCATCATTAACGGGAAAAAGTTGTTTAAGTTAACGAGCGTCCCTTTCACTTTGGTCATACTAAATTCCTTTACCTCTGATTTACGCTGAATGTTGGAACTGATCCGGGGTACTGTCCGGCCACAGTTAGGACAGGGATCGCAGAGTAAGCCACCTTTAGCAATATCACCGGTGCGATAGCGGAGCACAGCCGTTCCACGCCAATCGATCGCCGTAAAAACGATTTCGCCTTCTTCTCCTTCGCCAACCTGCTCACCGGTCTCTGGATCTACCGTTTCAATAATCTCCATGTCCGGGTAGAGGTGGTAACCGTAGTATTCATCATGAGAAGGGCACTCAGCCCAGGCCACTTTAGCCTCCGTCATTCCGTATGTGGCTAACACCATAACATCTTTGGCGCCCAGTTGTGCAAACAGCTCCCTGATCTTATCTTTCAGGCCCGGTGGTACTCTTTCACCTCCGAAAAATACTTTCTGCACCGATGAAAAATCGCGGCCTTGCTTAACAGCTTCCCGTAAAAAGTAGTAGCAATACCCCGGGATAAAAACAGCCACCGTAGGGCGAATGTATTCAAAGGAATCCATCAGATTATTGGTGCCTACGATCTTGCCACCGCCACTGTGGAAACCGCCTACTTTCGTTTCCTCTCCGCCAAAAAAAGTCTGCCAGAATGCCAGGTGCGGAGCAAAGGGGAAACAGCTCACAGTTCTATCTTCACTTGTTACCTTAAACACATTAAGCAGACGGTGACCAGATTCACGCAAATTATCCAGATCGCGTTTGGAATAGACAAAGGGTGTCGGTAGCGCTGTCCGACCGGTCGTAAAATGAATATGGACCGGTTTGAAATCATAAACCTTTTCCTCCACCATCCCTTTGCCCCCGGTAAGCGACATTTTAGCCAAGTGACCGTATTTTTCCGAAACTTCTTCATCAGGGCGAATAACAAAATCTTTCGCCTTTTTCGGTTCATCATCGGTAGGTGCAATATCCCATTTATAAGTAAATGGTAAATGACGCAAGTCTTCAATACTTTTGATTTTGAACGGGTCTATCTTGTGTTCTTTCAACAGCGCACTGTAGTGTGGGCTGTAGAGATAAATCTGGTTGGCCATAAAAGCACGCAGCTTGCGGTCTTGCATTTCCTTGATCTCTTTATAGGGCATCTTACACAGCTTTTCCCAGTTCTCCATTGGAGCAACCACCTCCTATCTTAGATTATGACGCCCGAGCAGGCACCCCGTCCAACGAGGCACCTGCATGAGCCAGTGCAACTACTTTGGAAAAAGACCATAGAACGTGGTCATGAACCACATGATCATTATCGATAAAACAACTACCGTAATCGGCAAGCCCTTACCATTATACCGGCGTGAATCAACGTCAGACCAGCCGTGCATTTCGTCCACCTGGCGCTGCAATTCTTTTCCAGGGGGTGGCGTTAACCAGGAAACCACCACTGTCAAAATAAACGAGATCGGTACGGCTAAGGCAGTCACCTTGATCCAACCCATCGGGCCATAGAGATACCTGGCAAAGAAGGGGAATGGTATTTCCGTGGGGTGTATACCCATGTAATCGATCATGATCCAGCCAATTAAACCAATCAGAGAACCAACAACCATCCCGGCGGCGGCGCCATATTTATTGGTGCGTTTCCACCAGATACCCATCACGATCGGCACTCCCAAACCGGCTGCCGCAATTCCAAATGACCACATGATCGCTTTCAGAATAAATTCAGGCGGGTTGAGCGAAAAAATAGTCACAAAAACGCCGACTGCAAACATTGCTACATAGGAGAGCTTGAGTTTCCGTTCGTCATCAACTTCGGGTTTGATTGCCCCATAGAGGTCGTGGATCAGCCCGGCCCCCATGATCATCAGCAAACCGGCTACCGTGGATAGACCGGCGGCCACCGAACCCGCTATCGCCAGAGCTAACCACCATGGCCCGGCCAAAGCATCAACCAGAATAAACACCATGTAATCGTAAGCAACCTCCGGTATCTGAATGCCCTGTGTGCCCATATAGTAAACAGCGGCAAAACCGGTAGCATAAACAGTGGTGTTAACCAAGCCAACCAGGAATACACAGATAACTGTACTCCAGCGCGCTTCTCTGGCGTCACGCACGGTAAAGTAACGCATCACGAAATGCGGCAGACCGATTATCCCGAAAAATGAGCCGAGGAAAAGAGCGATATAGGTAACCGGATGCTCAAGCATGGGCCAAAAATAGTGCGGCACAAGCTGGGTCATCGACGGTACCATACCCCCATAACCCAGAGGAGGGAAAAACCATCCACTGGCTCCCAGCGTCCGTAAAACTACGGCCACCGGAAACATCAGGCAGAATACCAGGACAATTGTCTGAAATGTCTGGTTATAAGTAACGCCATACATGCCTCCAAGGGTCACATACAAGGTTACAACGAGACCACCGACAATAATGCCCCAAATTTCAGGCACCCCCAGCAAATAGAAAAAAATAATTCCGATACCTTTCAGGTTTCCTGCCAGATAAAGGACA
>DATIKA010000242.1:0-16358 GCA_035478055.1 Candidatus Limnocylindrales bacterium
GAAATGGGCTGCACCGCGATGGTTGAACCAGGCCCTGGCAGGGTACTGTCGGCACTGATCAGGAAAATCCGCAAGGATCTGACGGTGGCAAACATTGAAACCCCCGCAGACCTGGCTAATCTCAGGAGGGATTGATATGTCTTCTCAACAAACGGCTCTTGTCACTGGTGCCGGCAGGGGAATCGGACGTGAAATCGCCATGGCTTTGGCTGATGCCAGTGTGCGGGTAGTCATTAACTACAATAACAGTGCTGCGTCAGCCAATGCCCTGGTTGATGAAATTTGTAATCAGGGTGGCGAAGCCGTAGCCATTCAAGCCAACGTCGCAGATTTTAGCCAGGCAAGCAATCTCGTGAAGCAAACCCTGGCCCAATGGGGTTCATTGGATGTTTTGGTGAACAATGCCGGCATTACCAGAGATACACTGCTGGTGCGGATGACTGAGGAAGACTGGGATCAAGTTCTGGATGTCAACCTTAAGAGTTACTTCAACTGCTGCCGGGCAGCCGCACGCCCGATGATCAAAGCGCGCAACGGCCGGATCATAAATATTGCCTCTGTAGCAGGTATCATGGGCAATGCCGGCCAGGCCAATTATGCTGCGGCCAAAGCCGGAGTTATTGGTCTCACCAAATCACTGGCCCGCGAACTGAGCAGCCGTGGAATCACCGTCAATGCTGTAGCCCCGGGTTTTATCGAAACCGATATGACCAGTGTTCTGCACACTGAAGTCCGGGAACGATTGTTAAAAGAAATCCCCATGGGTCGCTTCGGCAAAACCCGGGATGTAGCACAACTTGTAAAATTCCTTGCCAGCCCCCACTCTGACTATATTACCGGACAGGTAATAGCAGTGGATGGCGGCATGTCGATGTAAGGAGGGAACGTATATGCGAAGAGTGGTTGTTACCGGCATGGGCGCCATAACACCCCTGGGCAATGATGTTGAAACGACATGGAAAGCCCTGCTCGCCGGTAAAAGCGGTGCTACCCAGATCACCAGGTTTGATGCCAGTGATTTTACTACTACCATCGCTTCCGAGGTTAAAAACTTTAGTCCTAACGACTACATGGATCCCAGGGAAGCTAAAAGAACTGACCCCTTTGTCTGGTATGCTATCGCCGCAACCAGACAGGCTTGGAAACAAGCCTGTCTGGAAAGTGCTTCTGTTGATCTACAAAGAGTCGGCGTCACTGTTGGCTCGGGCGTCGGCGGCATCACTACCTTTGAAAACCAGCACAGTATCTACCGGGAAAAAGGTAGCCGCAGGATCAGCCCTTTTTATATACCAATGATGATCAGCAATATGGCCGCCGGCAACATATCCATTACCTTTGGAGCCAAGGGTCCTGTCAGCTCGGTGGTAACAGCCTGCGCCACCGGCACAAATGCCATCGGCGATGCTTTCAAGACCATTGCCCGGGGCGATGCTGACGTCATGGTGGCCGGGGGCAGCGAGGCTTCCATTACCCCTATGAGCCTGGGAGGCTTCTGCGCGGCCCGGGCTTTGTCCACCCGCAACTATGATCCAGAAGCCGCCAGTCGCCCCTTCGATGCTGAGCGAGATGGTTTTGTTATGGGTGAAGGCTCCGGCATTGTAATTCTTGAAGCCCTGGAAAGCGCCCTGAAAAGGGATGTGAAAATCTTGGCTGAAATCACCGGATACGGGTCCACCAGTGACGCCTTCCACGTGGTCCAACCCCATCCTGAGGGGGAAGGTGGCGCCCGTGCCATGGCCGCTGCGATTAAAGATGCCGGCTGGCAGCCGGAGGAAGTGGATTATATCAACGCTCACGGTACAAGTACTGAATTCAATGACAAACTGGAAACTCTTGGCATAAAAAAAGTTTTCGGGAAACATGCTTACAATATGGCGGTTAATTCCACCAAGTCTATGACTGGCCATCTGATGGGGGCTGCCGGGGCGTTAGAATTTATCGTGGTGATCAAAACCCTGCTTGAACAGATTGTTCACCCTACTATCAACCGCACCCACCCCGATCCCGAGTGCGATTTAGACTATGTGACCGAAGGGGCCCGTAAAGTAACTGCACATAAAGCATTGAGCAACTCCCTCGGATTTGGCGGCCACAATGCAACCCTTACTGCCGCCCGTTGGGAGGAATAAAAAAAATGCTTGACCGCGAAAAGATACAGGAAATAATCCCCCACCGGGATCCCTTTTTGCTGCTTGACAAAGTCACAGAACTCTCTCCTGGTCGCAGCGCCAGCGGAGAATACTTCGTTGACCCTGCTGCTTCCTGGTTCCGGGGACATTTCCCCGGCCACCCTGTATTTCCTGGTGTCTTGCAAATAGAGGCTCTGGCCCAACTGGGGGCCGTGGCTATACTCTGCCAACCGGAGATGGCTGGTAAACTGGCTCTGTTTGCCGGTTTAGATCAGGTTAAGTTTCGCCGCCAGGTTCACCCCGGGGAGACATTGATCTTGAAAGTGGAAATTATCCGTGCCCGCAGCAACTTTGGGATTGGCCATGGTAGTGGCAGCGTCAATAGTGAACTGGCACTGGAAGCTCAATTTAAGTTTGCACTGATCATTGTGTGATGAACAATATGTTACCTCACCACTCGGTGCAATTTAAAAATCTGCAGAGAAAGGGATACCTGGAAAATGATGCCAGAACTGAAATTTGCCCATATTAAAGCTCGGCTGCCCATCATTCAAGGAGGTATGGCCGTGCGAGTGTCTACCCATAAATTAGCGGCAGCTGTAGCCAATGAGGGAGCAATCGGTGTTATCGCGGGAACGGGGCTTTCCGTTCAACGACTGCAAGAGGAGATTCAGAAGGCTCGCTCGTTGACAGCAGGTTACCTGGGGGTTAATGTCCTTTTCGCTGTCACACAATTTTCCCAGCTGGTCAGAGCTGCAATGAAGGAGAAAATTGATTTTATTGTCTCAGGAGCAGGTTTTTCCCGTGATATTTTTACCTGGGGCAAAGAAATGAATGTGCCGGTAGTTTCCATAGCATCATCCGTACGGGTAGCACGACTCGCGGAGAAAATGGGGGCAGCCGCTGTAGTTTTAGAAGGTAAGGAAGCAGGCGGCCACCTGGGAACGGATCGACCGGTTTTTGATATACTCCCGGAGGTTTTAGAGGCTGTTGAGATACCGGTCATAGCCGCCGGAGGTATCATGAGTGGCGGCGATATCGCCAGGGCTTTACAGATGGGCGCCAGCGGTGTGCAGATGGCCACCCGTTTTGTGGCCAGCGAGGAATGTGAAGCAAGTCATGCATATAAAGCAAAATATCTTAACAGCCTGCCTGAAGATTCGGTGCTCATTGATAGCCCCGTGGGTATGCCCGGACGCGCTATTCGCAACAATCTGACCGAACGTCTAAAAAATGGACAAAAGATAACTTCAAGAGAATGTCGGCAGTGTTTAAAAAACTGCAGCCACAGTTTTTGTATTTTAGAGGCGCTGGAAAAGGCCGTTGAAGGTGATGTAGAAAACGGGTTGGTTTTTTCCGGAGAATATTTCGCCCGTATTAAAGAAATCCTACCCGTGCACAGGATTATTGAACAGCTGGTCAGCGAATATGAAGAACACCAGAAAAATACATCATAACCACGCTTCTGGCCATTCACCTATGCTGAGCTGAACTGTAGATAAAGCAAATCGGAGGACAAGCGGATAGAAAACCATTTAGCAAATAACCCGGAATATCTTCTTTATTAGAAATAACTTCAAGTGAACAGCAGGATCACCGGGCATATGAACGAATACATTTACCATAAAAAAAGGTGCTGAAAGGAAAACCAAACATGCCCTATCTGGAGATTAACGGTAGTAGTTATTATTATGCCGGAGATGCAAAAAAATCTGGAATCCCGGTTGTTTTTTGTCATGGATCAGGCGGAAGACATCAGCACTGGATTTATCAGCTCAAGGGATTAACCGAAAACATAAACCCCTTGGTCGTAGACCTGCCCGGGCACGGTCGTTCTGCGGGTTTCCCTGCTGACAACATCACCTCCTACCGCGACTGGCTTAACAATTTCTGTAAAGCGTTAAACCTGAATTCTTTCGTCCTCGCAGGTCATTCTATGGGCGGAGCAATAGCTCTCGATTATGCTCTGCAATACCCAGCCGGCATCGCCGGACTGGTACTGGTTGGCACAGGTGGGCGGCTAAAAGTAATGCCGTCTTTTTTAGAAACGCTGCGCGAAGGCATCGTCCCCGACAGCCTGGTCGATTTTTTATATGGCACCAACGCACCTGCCAGCCTGATCGAAAAAGGTCGTCAACAAGTGGCATCTACCTCTGCTTCAATCTTTCTTGCTGATTTAACAGCCTGCAACCAGTTCGACATCATGGATCGCCTACCCTGCATTCATCAGCCAGTCTTATTAATATGCGGCAGTGAAGATCGCCTGACACCTTTAAAATACACCCACACGCTGAACGAGCGGCTACCCCGAAGTGAAGTTGTTGAAATTACAGGAGCTGGACACATGGTAATGTTAGAAGCGCCCGAGGCTGTCAACCAGGCTATTGTTCGCTTCATCGCGAACATTGCTCCTCAAAATCACTGATTCTGCCCGGATTAACCTCCCAAAGGACACCGGTACGTGGGATCATAAACCAGGAACGTTTAGTTTGAATTTTTTCAGGTCAGGACGTCAATACATTTTTACATCTCCCGCCGGCCGTCTAAAGCCCGCTCAAGAGTTAAGTCATCGGCATACTCAAGATCCCCGCCCACCGGTAACCCGAAGGCAATTCGCGTTACCCTTACCGATAGTGGCTTGAGGAGCCTGGCAAGATAGGTGGCGGTGGCATCACCTTCAACGTTGGGATTGGTAGCGATGATTACTTCTTCAATACTGCACTTTTCGATTCGCCGCACCAAATGATCCAATTTTAACTCTTCGGGACCAATACCATCTAGAGGCGAAAGTGCGCCGTGTAACACATGGTATCCTCCGGTGTACTGACCTGTTCGCTCCAACACCAACACATCACGCGGTTCCTGAACAACACAGAGAATGGTCTGATCACGCTGTGCATCGCCACAATATGAACAGTGATCCGATTCAGCCAAGCTGCCGCAGTCTGAGCAAAATGTTAGTTTATCCTTTGCTTCCACCATTGCCCTGGCAATACCTATCACTTCTTCTCGTGAGCAACCAAGCAAATAGAAGGCAAGACGCTGCGCGGTCTTCGGACCTATACCCGGGAAACGGCAGAACACTTCTATCAATTTCTTCAGTGCCGATGGATAGGCCATAAATTTTTTCTGCTGCCTCCTCTGCTGCTAAAACATCCCCGGTGGTAAGTTCAACCCGCCGGTTAACCGCCGCATTTCGGAAGAAATTAGTTCGTCAACCTTATTAAACGCTTCATTAACTGCTGCAATAATCAGATCTTCAAGCATTTCACGGTTATCTTCCGCCATTACTTCAGGATCAATACGCAGCGATACCAGATTCTTCTGCCCATTGACCACCACCCGTACAGCACCACCGCCGCTAGAGCTCTCAACAGTTTTTTGAACAAGCTCTTCCTGCATCCGGTTCATGTCCGCCTGAGCTTTTTGGAACTGTTTCATCATTTTTGCCATTCCCCCGCTGTTCACAACTAAACCTCCTCCCGCTCAGCATCGATTAGCTCTCCGCTGAATATTTTTAACGCATCCGCCGACCCAACTGCTTTTTTCACGCCGTCAATTGCGACATGTTCCTTCCCGGATGTTTTTATTGGCCCGACCTCTTCTTCTGCAAGCACAGCCTTTATCGTAGCCGGCCTACGTAAAAAAAGAGATATAATCTCTTCTGTAAGCTTACGATGGCCTTCCTCCATTATGCGCTGTTGATGAATGAAATAATCCTTTGGATAAGATAAAACTACCATGTTTTCCCGGCATTCGCTTAATATTGCTGGTTCAAGCCATGCCGCCGTGCTTTTTTGCTTTTTTTTAACTTCCTGTATCAGGCGTGGCCACGATCCCTGAAGCTTGGCCAGGCGCCCTTCCAATTGGGAAAAAGTCTCATCTGTCGGGGAAGTCGCCCCGATTTTTGCAGTTGCCTCCGGCATTTTTTCCATTTTCTCAGATGTGGAAATGTACGCTAAAGGCAGAGTTGCAGCTTTTTGCTCTTCTTTGCACACCACGGTGGCGTGACCATGGGTATTTACTGATTCCTGCTTTGAAGCTGCTACCGGTTGAACCCTGCCATGCAGCACCCGTAACAAACGAATAAAAGCTACCTCCAGGATAAATTGAGGAAAATGGGCATGGCGCAGTTCGCCATTCACCTCATGCAACAGTTCTACGGCATCCAGAAGCGTCTGCCGAGACAGTTTACCGTGGTAGTTCTCAAGAAGTTCCTCAAACCCGTAGAGGCTTCCTGCCTTATTCTTAATGGCAGCACCGCTGCTAAGCAGCAGGCGGCTGAACACGAAAATAAGATCACGCATAAAAAGATTTAAATCACGACCGCTGTAAAAAATCTGCTCCATAGCAGAGAGGCCTGAATCCAGATCGTTAGTCACTGCAGCTCCAATTAAAGCTCCGATCGTTTCCACGCGGGTTGCTCCAGTCACAGTGCGTACGTGTTCGGCGATAATCGAATCTTCTCCGTAGGCACGGCACTGCTCAAGGATACCAAGAGCATCACGCAACGAGCCATCAGCAAGCCGGGCTATCAACTGAAGCGCTTCTTGATCGGCGCTCCACCCTTCCCTTTCCAGGACCTGTTCCATGCGTTGTTTAATCTGAACAGCGGTAAGGAGGTGAAAATCAAAACGCTGACAACGTGAGACGATGGTAGAAGGTAGACGAGAAGGGTCAGTAGTGGCCAGAATAAAGATTACACCGCGCGGAGGCTCTTCAAGTGTCTTTAAAAAAGCATTACATGCCTCAGTTGTCAGCATATGGGCTTCATCGATGATATAGACCTTATAACGACTTTCGCCACTGGCATAGCGTGTCCGTTCCCTGAGTTCCCGAATTTCATCGATACCTCGGTTTGAAGCAGCATCCATCTCGATTACATCAATGGACACACCGGCAGCTATGTTTTTGCAAGGTGTACAATTGCCACACGGCTCAGGACCCGGATAATTGCGGCAGTTTACTGCGCGAGCCAATATTTTAGCCGCGGTCGTTTTGCCAGTTCCACGAGGACCGCAAAACAAATAAGCATGCGCCAGACTACCGCGAGAAAGCGCATTACTCAATGTTCGGGTAACATGTTCCTGACCCGTCATATCCCCAAAAGTTAAAGGACGGCTGCGGCGGTAAAGACTCATATAAACCACGCTACGCAAACACCTCTATATTCCATCGCTGAACAGTACCGGCCGCTATTGGCCCAAAAGCCCCACAACCAAAGCGATCAGGCTAAGCAATTGCAAAATTTAAAGGCCGTGCACCTGCCTTTGACCGGCACCTCCAGGCGCTTGCCAGGCAGTTAGCTCCAGCCCGGCGCTCCCGCGGCACCCGCAAAGACTCACTTACCGCTGCTTCCTTCCGGACCTGACGGGGTTTATGAGTTTGCGCCGCACGGGACCAAGCCTTCGACACCACTTACCCGGTGCTGACCCCAAAAACACACGGCCGGGGGCAGGAATTCAACCCCGCTCTAGCGGATTGCGGGTACAGGGCACCGCTATCTCCCCATCTAGCACGGCCAAACCAGGGTATTGGCGGAGAGAGAGGGATTCGAACCCTCGAGACAAGGTTATGCCCCATCTACTCGCTTTCCAGGCGAGCGCCTTCGACCAGCTCAGCCATCTCTCCACGCTGGACAACATGAAAAATCTAAGCAACATCTTCATTATACAACTAAACAGACACAGATTCAACCCGCGATCACTCACTTATAATCTAACTAAAGGAGGATCAGCTCACTCACGACGAAATCTAACCGAGGGGCTGTGAAATGACCATGTCTGGCAAGAGTCGTCGTGAGTACTTAAACACCATGCGTCAGCGTTATCAAAAAAGTCCGCAGATCTATGAAAAATCCCGTATATACTATTGACAAAAGAATTGGAATACTTTAGAATCAAGGCCGTAGGATTGCTTAAACTTTAGCGCCTGACCGACAAAGGCAAAGCTGTTGAAAGACAGTGACGCAAAGCCAAGGGTCTAAAGCTTCTTCACAGAAGCAACGACAGCCTGGCTGCCGATACGGCTCATGAATGTATCAGCTTTGTCGGTCCCTCACCAAATAAGGGGGGACCTTTTTATGCAAAGAAACACACAACGAAGGTTTAACTGTCAAAGACAAAACCGAAAAACAGTTTATTTTTTCTCCGTCAAATTGATAACGCCATTTCTGCTGTTGATCATGCTGCTGTTCACAGCAGTTTTTAGCGCACCGGCTTCCGCCGCGGTGCTTGCTATGGTGGCTAAAGGAGATGATGGCAGCTATCACCAGTACTGCTACACAGAGCTGCTGGATTCGTACGCGCTTAAGGTAATGGGCCGACCCAATGGGTTATTTGAAGATTTTAGTGGCAAAAGAACTCGTGCCCTGTTGGTGGCCAATGCTGGCTATATCGATTATTCCGATGTTCTGGATCAATTCGCCCTCGCAGTTCTCCGGGGAGAAAGGTTCATGCTGAATGTTTTTCTCGAAAGCGGGGAGGCAAGAAGGGCGCAGATGCCTGCAACCGTAATGTTGACATCGGTGGCAACCGGAAGAAAAGTGCATACTGCAAAAAGTTTAGTTCCCGTTGCTCCCACTATAAATTCTCCGCCAGCCTCGAATCAGGCGGGGCCCGGAACTGCTTTAACACTCGATCAGATACCGCCTCCAGCTCCGGAGCCAGGAATGCTCACTGACTTTGGGCCCGGCTCGCCCTCTCCTCTTCCCGCCCCGGTTACGGCTACGCCCATGACCGTAAACCCTATTGTCGGCCAGTCCACGGTATCTCTGGCCAGGGCGCAGGCTTGGGCTGCAAGTCTGAGAGCAAACCAAAGGTTCATTGATATTGCACCGCTTTATTGGGAATTTGGCCTTCGCACAGGCATACGCCCGGAAGTAATGTTTGCCCAGGCAGCCCTCGAGACAGGCTTTGGCAGATATACCGGCCAGGTGCCGCCTGAATTCAATAATTGGGCCGGAATCAAAACAGCAAACGCCAGCGGTGATTTACCCGAAGATCACCAGGTTTTTGCCACACCCGAAGACGGCGTAAGAGCCCATTTTAACCATATGGCCGCTTATGTCGGTTTGCCGCCAATCGGTGAACCACATGCGCGCTACCATCTGGTGATGAGGTTGCGCTGGGCTGGAACGATCAGGACAGTTGAAGAACTAAGCGGCCGGTGGGCGCCCTCACCCACCTACCACGTCGCGATTGTCAGATTGCTGACGCAAATGATGACTATCAATTGATGTAGAGCCCTGAAGAGGGCTGTTTTAGCTGTCCTCCATTAGCTTCAGGTTTTAGCTGTCTTTTCTGAGATCAGTTTTCTATTTTTATTGATGCAGACAGGATGAATAATGTTACATGAAATAGTAAAACATGTACTCGTAATTCGAGTAATAAAGTATAATTTATTATGCCTGTGGTGTAATACATTTTATTATGGTGCGGTGAGACAATGACTGACCAGCAACTTTCAAAAGAGCAACTGCTCCATCGAATGCGAGAAATGCATCGCTATCTGGCGGGGTTGGAAAAAACCTCTGAAGAGCAGCGCCGTGTGGAGGTACAGTTGCGCAAAGCCGCAGAGCACTTGCGCACCTTGCTGAGAAATGGGGAAACGGGGCTCGTGGTGGAAAGCAGCGACCGAACGGTCATCCTGACCAACGAAGCCTTCTGTGATACGTTCAACCTGCCGGTTTCACCTGCTGCCATGGTTGGGGCGGATTGCTCTCGGATTATTGATGCTGTTAAACAACTTATTGAAGAACCGGAGATCTTTGTCGACCGTATAAATAAACTAATCACTGAACGTAAACCAGTCAGTGGAGAAGAGATTGCGTTCAAGGACGGAAGATTTTTCGAGCGCGATTATCGTCCGACTTTCACCGAAGACAACAGCTTTATCGGCCACATGTGGCAGTACCGTGATATAACTGATCGCAAACTGGCAGAAGCGAAGTTGATAAAGTCGAAGCAGGACAAGGAAACTATCCTAAATAACATGCCCGAACAGGTTATCTATCTTGACACCAACAAGATCATTAAGTGGGCCAATCGGTCTGCTGTTAAATCAGCATCTCCAGAAAACGGAACCCTTTCAGGACGCTATTGTTTCAATGCCCTCTGCCAAAGCAGCAAACCCTGTCTGGACTGCCCGATTGATAAAACAATTCAAACAGGCCAGTTCGAAGAATCTGAAAAAACTATTTACCCGGACCGTACTTTGCTTTTAAGCAGCATACCTGTAAAGAACGATGCTGGTCAGGTGACGGCGATTATCTTGACCAAGCGTGATATTACCGAAAAACGACAGATAGAAGCAAAACTCAGGCACCGTGTGGCCGTCAAAGAGCTAATTATTTCTCTGTCACTGCGGTTTACCAACACCCCTGCCAAAGACCTGGAAATAGTAATTAGCGAAACCCTACAGGAACTAGGAGAATATGCGACAGCCGATCGCTGCTGCATATTTTTATTCGACTCCTCTTTGTCGTCGTTAAGCATAACTCATGAGTGGTGCGCGCCCGGCATCGAACCCCACGGAGAATATTTAAAAAATCTTCCTGCTGAATCATTCTCCCTGTGGCTTGCAGATCTGGCTTACCATCGGATTTTTCATATCCCTTCCGTGGATTATATGCCCGAAACAGCAAAAAATGAGCAGGAAATACTTAAAGCTCAGTCGATCAAATCGCTGATTGCAATTCCGATGTTCTACAGAGATCAATTAATTGGTTTTTTCAGTTTGGAGACAATCGGCAAAACCAATAACTGGAATGATGATGCTATCTCTCTGTTCAATGCCGCCGGACAGCTATTCACCGGCGCCCTATTGCGCAAACCAGGACAGGTAAATTTACGCACTGGCCAACCCTGTTGCCATACTTTGCTTGAAGATATACCGACACTAATAACCCGCATCGACCGGAATCACCATTTTATGTATGTTAACAACGCCTTCTGCCTTTTTGTTGGTATAGAGTACGAAAAGCTAATTGGTGCAAACATATATGCACATACCCCCAGAGAAAACTGGATAAAAATCAAAAAATTGTTAGCCAGCCTGACTCCTGCCAACGCTGTCGCCGTTCACGACCACACTCATAGCGACACACAGGGTCACCGCCGCTGGGTGCGTTGGACCTACCGCGCAATCTTTGATATTCATGATCAGCTGGTCGAGTACCTTTCCATTGGGGAAGACATTACCGAACAGAAGGTCGCCCTGGAGGCGCTCAGGGAAAGCGAGGTTCTCAGCCGTTCCATAGTATCAGCCATTCCTGACACCACAATACGGTGTAGCGGTGACGGCCGTTTACTGGACATCTGGGCCAATGACATGGGAACACTCCACAAGCCGGTAAATGAGCAGTTGGGAAAAATGATAACAGAGATATTGCCCGAAGCCGCTGCTGAAAAAATAGTGGCTGCAATTAAAAACACTCTTCTTGAGAAAAAGTTGCATAAATGTGAATATACTCTGTCTACTCCTACCGGAGAATATGAGTTTGAAGCACGCATGGTCGAGTTAAGAGAAAATGAAGTGTTGGCCTTGATTAGGGATGTTACCGAACAAAAAATAACAGAGAAGCAGCTGAAAAATTTAAGCATGCATGACCCGCTTACAGAAATTTATAACCGCGCCTATTTCGAAGAGGAACTGCACCGTCTGGATGGTGGCCGAGAATACCCGGTAACCATCATTTCTGCTGATATTGATGGGTTGAAGCTGGTTAATGATACCCAGGGCCACGCCGGTGGTGACAAATTACTGCTTACCTGTGCCCGCGTTTTAAAGCATCCTTTGCGAAAAAACGATGTCCTGGCCCGGGTTGGCGGTGACGAATTTGCCATCATTCTACCCAATACTGACTTCGAAATGGGCATTGTCATCATGGAACGCATCAAGGTTGCCCTGAACCACCACAATGATCAGCATCCAGACGTTCTGTTAAATGTCTCGTTTGGTCTGTCCACATCCATGAGCGGTCAATCTTTAAACGATGTTCTCAAAGCAGCAGACGCACAGATGTATAAAAATAAGCTTTACCGCTCCGTCAATTCAGGAAGCAAAAATGTCAGTTCCCTGATTACTGCCCTTCAAACCAAAGACTTTTTAAGCCAGGGGCACGCCACCCGGCTACAGGAGATTTGCCGGAAAGTGGCGCAGTTGAACAACCTTTCTTCCCGACAACTGATGGATCTTTCCCTTCTGGCCCACGTTCATGATTTGGGTAACATATCGCTGCCTGATGATATCATTTTTAAGGAGGGCCCCTTGGGTGAACAGGAATGGGAAGACGTGCGTAAGCATCCAGAAAACGGTTATCGTATCGCCCAAAATACACCCGACTTAGCTAGTGTTGCAGAATTAATCCTCTGTCACCACGAACGTTGGGACGGCCTTGGTTACCCCTTGGGGCTAGAAGGCGAAAAAATACCCATTGAATCTCGCATCCTGGCTATCGCTGATGCTTTCGACATTATGACCCACGCGCGCCCTTACAGCAGACCGTTGTCAGAAATGCAGGCTTTGGCAGAAATAAAAAGAAACGCCGGAACACAGTTCGACCCCAAGCTGGTAGAGCAATTTTTAGACACCTTTATATGCCCACCTCCAGCAGCCTGATCACAACCAGGTCTGCTTGCATATACGGCTTCTTGCAGTACACACCTGCAGCCGCTTGGTTATTTTTAGTAATAACCAAAAAATAAAGTAGTGATCAATGCCACAGTCATCACAAGGGCTAACAAAGGTAACATATCCTTAAGGATCCCTTTGAATTCCACCTTGAAGTACTCTTTAGTCAACGAAAAACAGGGGTGGGCAGGGGAGAGGATATGGCCAACAGATGAACTGACGAAAAGGAAAGCCAGGTAAGCCGAATAGGTACTACCCCCCACAGGAAGAAGCGGCATGAAAAGCGGGAAAAGAATGCCTACGCTGGCTGTATTGTCACCGATCAGTGCTCCAACAAAAAAAGGTACAACGGCAATCAAAAAGATTATCGGCACACCCAAAGTCATTAAAAAACCAGTAAAGCCGTAGATCGCGCCAGTAACTTCCAGCATCTCTTTGTAAAACATAATCCCTGCGACAATTATAGCTACCCTTGGACTTAACCCCGGCAAAAGCATCGTTTTCATTCTATGCCAAAAAACTTCCAACGGTTTATAACGTGGCAGATAGTTAAGCAGGGCTAAGAGAATTGCAGCAACTAGAGTAACCGGAAATAAAACATTAAATAGTACAACCAACGTCAAAATCAATAGCAGCGGTGCTACACTGCGCAAAAAAAACTTCACCATGTCCCAGTTCAAATTCAGGCCACTCTTTGTAACATTTTTTGGCAACCCCCGGAAGAGGTAAAAATAAGCTCCAACAGTGCCGATTACTGTGAGATGGATATTGTGCAACATAAACCTATTAACGCTTACGCCCGATAACTGCGACGCCAGGATCATGGCGGGAAATAAAGGCAGCATCAAATAAAGAATGTGTCTGAACCAGATGTTGGCAGAAGCCTGGCGATGGGCAGGCATGTTAAGCCTGTTTCCCAGAACAGCACACATCGGCGCCGAAAAAATAGCCCCACCGGGAACGGTGAGCATACCTACGAACATAGGTAGGGCAGCAGTAACCAGCCGTAAGTCATCAACCATAGCCTCAATACTTTGAAACATTTCGGAGAGGCTGCCTGTCGCTTCCAAAATATGACCGAGAATGCCCAACAAAACTACGCTGGTAATTAATACCAGCGTAGTCCTGTCTAGCAAGCTGTCGCGCGCCGTTGCAAAAAACTCCGGCAACGGCAAACCTTGTAGTGCCCCAAGCAGCAACGCACCCGCTATCATAATCAACCCAATATTTACTTTTTTATGAAGGCCGCCCAAAATGACCAAAATGGAACAGGATAAACCGATATACCAGGGCAATCTATTCGCTCCTTGGAGGGTTGTTTTAAGGCTATGGCAATCATAGCGCAAAAGCCGTCCCCCTACAAGGAACAAATAAAGAAGTTCCAGCTGAAATAAAAGATCGCAATAACACTACCAACCTCTATGGCAAAAATATCCCAGCAATATACGGCAATAAAGGCAGCAGTGCCAGCAGGGGATTTCCGTGCCGCGTTGTGTTGTGACTATCCCACCTAAAAAGATAGGCAGCCACCCCAAATGCCAAAACTCCGCTGACCGATAATATGATGACAGACCCCCACGGTGAAAAATCGGGTGCGCTCCCCATCGCTATCCCATTGAAAGCATTCATCGCCTGAGTGGCAGGCAAAAGCTGCGCGAACTTCCCAGCAACTGCTGGTAACATGCTGTATGGAAACATCATGCCGCCCAGTATCATGGATGGAATAAAAACCAGCTGTGACCACAGTATCGTCATCCGTGAACTGGGAGAAACTACTCCAATCAAAACGCTAAGCCCCGCGCAAGAAAATGCCATCACAACAAAAACCAGAACAAAATTGAGCCAGACAACCGGCAGCGGAACCCCGAAAAACAAAAATGCAGTGACTGTGATCAAAGATGCTACGATAACCAGATGGATAATGGTTGTCAAAGTCGGAATGATCAGGATTGAACTAGAAGGAACTCCATTGATCTTATAGCTGCGGAAAATGCCATTTTCACGGGCGTTGACCAGTGGATCAGGGATGCCCAGTAAAGTTGCCGTCATGATGCTAAATACGACCATTGCCGGGAGTAGCAAGTCCCGGAAGAGAGGGTTGATCTCGGTCATGACCAAGCCCATCATCATGTAAAAACCCAAAGGGAATAAATAGTTCATCAACAACAGTTGTCTATTGCGGATACCGGTTCGAAACTCGAAAGCGAAGTGTTGGATAAAGGCGTTCATTGTTCAGCACCTCCGGCGCTGGTTATTTCAAGGAAACGATCTTCTAAAGTGGGCCGCTCCACGCGCAGGTCAACCAGCGTATCGCCCAGGGCCGCGATATGGGCAATAATGGCTGAAATCGTCGGACCGATGTCAGAGCTGAAATAGATACTGTAATTATCTTTAAACAACTGCCGACTCACGGCCGGAAAATCAAGGCCAGCAGATGATAGACTGGATGCTTGCGTCAGCACGGAAATCTTAGTCAAGCCTACGCCTGTTGCGGTTATCTCCATCGGGGTGCCAATACTGACGAGCTTACCTTGCAACAAAATAGCCACCCGATCTGAAAGCTGCTCTGCTTCAGCCATATCATGTGTTGCAAGCATAATCGTGGTGCCGGCAGCTTGCAAATCCCTCATCATCTCATGCAGCTCGACACGAGTTGCCACATCAAGGCCGGCGGTGGGTTCGTCCAAAAACAGTACCCGTGGGTTATGCGCAATTGCCAGAGCCAATATCAAACGCCGCTGTTGGCCGGCAGAAAGCTTGAAAAATTCAGTACTCCTCTTGCCGGCAAGACCCAGTCTTTTCAACAAATCAAACCGCGGCTTCACACCGTGGTAAGCACAAAATAATTTCATGGCTTCGTCTGGCGTGATGTTTTCCGGTAAGCCCGCTGACTGCAACTGTACACCAATCAGGTTGCGGAACCTGCGGGATCCATTGGCCGGATCTATTCCTGCCACCCGCAACGAGCCCCCGCTCGGTCTACGTAACCCTTCCAGGCACTCCAGCGTGGTAGTTTTTCCAGCACCGTTCGGGCCAAGTAAGCCAAATAATTCACCTTGCTTTATGTCAAAGCTGATCCCATCCACGGCGACAAAATCACCGTAGGTTTTACGAAAATCTTTTACTTCGATAACCGAATCTTCCATCGCTTATCCACCTCACTTCTACCCCAACCATGGCTTTAGCCGAGGGATCCAGCGCGGCACGCATGTCTTATAGTAAAGATAACTTTCTCCGAAACGCCTTTCCACCCCTGGCTCTTCTACAAACACAAAGTTGATATGGTTAACACAGATAAATGCGCATGCCCAGCTTCCCACCGCCCATGAACCCCACAGCAGCATTTGCCCAAACAGCATCAAAATCACCCCGCATATCATCGGGTTCCGAACAAAGCGGTAGGGTCCGATGATAACAAGATTGCGAGTAGGATCCCAGGGTGCTAGGGTTCCCTGGCCAACTTTCGCGAAAAGGCTGACGCACCAAATGAATAGTATCAATCCGAGAAATATAAAAAGTAGCCCGGCAAAACAAAACAGGTATGTACGTATTGAGTTTTCATTATAAAAAGCATCGTCAGTGGTGAAAGCAGTGTGC
>DATIKA010000243.1:0-3845 GCA_035478055.1 Candidatus Limnocylindrales bacterium
TGATAAATCATTCAACTAATCTCCCTTCGACAAATGTTGGTGCGGATGCTGTGGAAGCTATTTATAGTTTCATAGCTCAATGTTACAACATACGTTTGCTTGGTGCGCTACGCTGCCTAGCCAGTTGTTGCTGTAATGTCAAAGCTATTCTATACTCAAGTATTACAAATGGCAACAGTTCGCCTGTATTTGGATCCCTTTTCAGTATCCGGGTCGCCAACCATTCAGCTAAAAAAATAGCGCTTGATCTGGTCAAAATTGCGCTTGATGTTGGTTGCACCCTGAACATGACCCATGTGACCGGGCAGGAGATAGTTGACTCCGTTCAGTTGAGACAGCTTTTCAACGCTTTGACCCAAGGTATCCATGTTACCACCAGGGAGATCGGACCTCCCGATGCTGCCTTCAAAAATAGTATCCCCACTGATCAACGCTTGATGATCCGGCAAATAAAAGCAGACGCATCCGGGAGAATGGCCGGGGGTATGCAACACCTGGATCCGATCGTCCTGGCTATTATGACCGCTACCGGCATTTAAGTCAAGCCCACCTTCTTCCAGATAAAAGTCAGGTTTTAGGGATGGCATTTTGCTGCCAGTCTGGGTAGCCTGGCGCTCAGCCATATAATCCAGTATAAATTGATCTCCCTGGTGGATGCCAAAAAGGGCGCCGCTTTTTTCGCGAATGATCCCGGCTGCTTCAAAATGATCAGGATGCCCATGCGTGCAAAGAACCAGATCAATTTCCGCCAGGTCGATACCGTCAGCTGTCATCTGGCGAGTTAGCATTTCAAGGCAGCTTTCGCGCAGTTCATTGTATATATGACCAGGATCAAAAAGAACGGTGCGGCTGCCTTTAAGAAGATAGCTGTTACAATTGTTTGCTCTCCCCTGCCAGGCATACCCGAAAAGATGCTCAGTAAGTTTCATGTTAGTCCCCCTGTCCAAGTTATGTAGTATTTGTGCTTATAAAAAGAAGATCTTCTCATATAATACCATAAATTGATGGTTTTGTGGTATAGCAAGACACGGGGACGTTTCACCTGTCCTGCCAACTGACACAATTTGATAGTAATTACCTTTTTTCAGCTCGATAGCGAAAGTTTGCCTGGTGTGTGTATTGCGATTTCGCTCACCTACTAGGACTTGTCCGCCGCTTTTATCAGCGGCATAGATGCATCCGCACAGAGTTATTTTGCTAGAGCAAACAGAGTAGTTTCCCCCTCGGACTTATCATGCACTCCAGGGATGCTCGGACAGTTTTTATGGCACTGCTCATCTATGATTTTCGCTGTGCTGCCAGACTGGTCATCATTGAGATGATTGCATAAAGCCAAGCAGGACAAGAGAAACGTCCCCGTGTCTTCTGGTCATTGAGATGATTGCATAAAGCCAAGCAGGACAAGAGAAACGTCCCCGTGTCTTCCTTAAGCCAAACAGGACAGGAGAAACGTCCCCGTGTCTTCAGAACGTCCCCTGTCCTGCTCCAGTCCAATCAATTCAACTGCTTACCCTCCGGCGATCGGGGGGAAAATTGCCACCCGTTCACCATCGGCGAGGATAAAATCCCTTGGGCGGCTTTGATGTTTGATAAAGATTTGCTTTGCTTCGCCTTCTTTGATCCCCAGATGCCCGAGAAGGTCTTGCACCGATGACCCTTCAGGCAGCTTAACGGTGAAAGGCTCCGACTGTCTACCCTGCTGCGGATGGTAGCGCGTAAGGGTCGCGTAAAGGACCACCGTTATTTCCATTAGTCAATCCAGAACGAATCGAGTTCTTCATCCGAGATATCCCAAACCAGATTGTGTGGCGGAAGCTTCTCGAAGCGCATAAACTCGGGGGGACGATCCTGAGCGCTGGTAATGCCTGCGCGCTGGTTGAAAGCTCTTTCCAGCTTCAGGATATCGCCGCCAATTCGCACCGCATCATCTCCGGTGTAGCTTGCTCCGATCATGGCGTTAACTGTTTCCATCATACCTTCAAACCCGCTCGGGATGTCGAGAATAGGAAAAGCGATGAATAGACAGTAGCCGGTCGCATCAACAAAGGCAGTTGTCTGCTGAAACGCCTTCGAGAGCCCTACTTTATCTTTCGACGAAAGTGGTTCGACTTTGCCGCCGACAGCAAGAATTTCCGGAGCGATGGTATAACCGGCGGTATGATCCGCCCCCATCGTTGATGTGATGTACGTAACACCAATCCCCTTAACTGCGCGCGGTTCATAAGCTGGCATGCCCTGGCGCTTGACAGTCGGGATACGGGTTACACCGTAAGCTTCGCCGGTAAACTGGGCGCCTTGCCCCAGGATATGGCCAAGCGGTGTCCGTTTGCCGATTTCTTGCAGCAGGCAAATCGCAGCCGTACCGTCGCCAAAGCTAGCCAGACCCGCCTCCATGGCCACACCGACCGTAACACCGGCTTCGATGGTATCGATGCCCACATCGTTACAGATGCGGACCAGTTCAGCGACTTGATCGAGGTTATCGATGCCGCAGTTAGCACCCAATGACCAGGCCGATTCATATTCAACACAGGAAACATGTTCGCTGCCGTCTTCCCGGGCATAAACATTGGAGCAGTGGATGATACAACCCGGGTGACAGCTGTGCCCCATCATACCGGCGCCGCCCCTCTTCTGGACCGCCTCGGCAATTGCTTCTCCGCTAATCTTGCTGGCTCCCTCGAATACACCAGTGCGGAAGTTATTGGTGGGAAAACCACCGGCTTCATTGAGAATGTTAACCAGCACGGCCGTGCCGTAACTATTCAGGGCACCGCCCTTCTTGGTTACATCATGAGCAAGGATGGCATCTGCCAGTTTTTTCTGGCCTGTTCTGAATGCTTCCGGATCAACCGGGGTCACGCCGGGAGCGCCTGCGTCATCGAGCACGATTGCTTTTAAGCCTTTGCTGCCCATTACTGCCCCTAAACCGCCGCGTCCGGCATAACGCGCTGGCCGACCTTCAGGGTCGTTAAAAGCGATGCCGGCCATGACCATTTTCGCTTCTCCGGCCGGTCCGTTAACGGCGAACGCAGTTTTTTCGCCAAATTTGGTCCACAGCATTTTCGCACACTCATATGTCCCCTTATCTTTGAGGTCATCGGCGGGAACAAGTTCTCCCCCATCCACGCGGAGCTTCAAGAGCCAGCGTTTCCCATCTTCAACAAGACCTTCCAAAATCAATGCGGCATAACCCATGCGCGCTAACTTCTGGGCAAATGGCGTCCCGGCGTTGGCTTCTTTGATACCACCGGTTAGCGGGGATTTGCCTCCGACCGAAAGCCGTCCGGAGTTTGGAGCGTGAGTACCGGTGACGATGCCCGGGGCAAAGATAAGCTTATTGTTCAACCCCAGCGGATGACACCCGGCCGGCACTTCATCGCTGACCATCATCGAAGTTAACCAGCGGCCACCCATACCTTTGTACTTCTCCGGCAACTTTTCAACCGTTACCTTTTTGTTCGTCATGTCGACACGAACCACTTTGTCCATACGAGCTCCTCCTTTAAATTTATTGTTAAACGGAGAATAAAACTGCTTCGCTCAGGAGACGATTGCCATTAATCGGAACGTAGTAGTACGTTTTTTATATCAAGCTTATGTAGCAGAAGCATGAGTTTATTTTCCAAGGCAGAGGATCCAGAAAATTTTTCAGTACAACGCACAACAAACAGCCCAACGCAGCACCTTAAACTGTTCCATCGGAACATACAAAACATTCACGCAATCCCGAGTTGATTATAACATAGCGCCAAAGCTACGGTCAATCATAATCGGAATTGGATATTTATTGTTCAGCACTAATTTTTGTAGTAATGGTGTATGGTCAGAATGCAAATAGGCTA
>DATIKA010000244.1:0-5827 GCA_035478055.1 Candidatus Limnocylindrales bacterium
GTTTACCTCCCCCAGAGGGCAGAAAATTCCAGGGAAGAATTTGCCGACGGTTTCCACATCCAATACGGTACATTGCACGGCTGGGGCGAATATGAAATCTCGGTTTGGGCTTGCACCCAAGAAATCAACGCATTGGAATGGCGTCGCTTCATCCAGGCAGTGGAGCAAGCCGGCGGCAGCATCGATATGGACGAAAAGGCGCTGGAAACTTAAACACGAATGCACTGAATTACGGTTACTGCCAACAAACCTTCGATCAATACTTCAGACGGCATTAGGGTTTAGATGGCAGCAGTTCCAGCCTCGCTTCGCTCATCTCATCCCTTAACCTTTGAGCATCCCGGGGGAGATAAAAAGCCAGAACAAACAACAACAGGCCACACGGAATCCAGAAAAGGGTAGCGGTATTCATCGCAAACCCAAGGCTTGCACGTTGAGCAAGAAAGCCACCAATCAATGGCCCGAAACCCGCCCCGATGGAATCTGTAAGGTTGAATATTGAAGATATTGCGCCCCTGTACTCCGGAGCATTGACATTCATTAGCATTGCCTGAACATTGGGACCCGCCGTTGATATAATGGCAGTCCCAAAAAAACCGATAATGGCAGGGGGAATAATCGAAGAAAAATTTGCAACTTCCGGAGCAGGCCAACCAAGTGTAATCAATATCGGAACTACACCGATAAGTTGCAGAGAGCCACAGAAAATAGGAAGAAGCCGCTTATCCCTGATGTAGAGAATATTCCCGATGTATCCTCCAAGCAACCTTCCAACGATGCTGCCAAAACCCAGAAACAGCAACAGCACAGTGGCAAGTTCCACCGAAAATCCTTTTTCCCGCACATAGAAAACGATCAGGAAAAAAGGAATAACCCCCCAGGCAACAGTTCCAGGAATACCCTGGATAAAAAGCCATATATTTGACGGTATTTTTAAAAGGTTTACATAGTTTTTAATCCCGATTCTTCTCTGATAGTCCCTTCCCAGCAACACCAAATCTTTAAGTTCTTGTTCACCGGCACCTCTTTTGGGCTCATCTCCGAAGATAACCATTCCGAGCACAAAGATAAAATTGGGAACCGACACAATAATAAATGGTATTCTCCAACCCAGAGTAGGTCCTAAAAAACCGGCAATCAACATGCCGAATATTATTCCAAAGTTAGTAATGGAACCGTACCAGGCTTGCGCCCTCGGCCTTTGTTTATCGGTAAAAAGATCCCCTAAAATAGAGAACGAAACGGGCACAGCCCCTCCGATTGCTATTCCAGTTAGAACCCTGAGCAACAAAAGCTCCTCGTAACTTCTGGCAAAAGCCGTAAGAAAACAGGCGGTTTCACCCAAAACAACTGCAGCTACCAGCAACCACTTTCGCGAAAATTTATCGCAAAAATAGCCCCACAATAAAGTTATAATAGCTCCGGTTAGGGTAAACGCTGACCCAATCAATCCGATTTCCCAATCGGTGATATTAAACTCGTTTTGAATCGCAGGAATGGCTGGGGACATTACCATCTGGTCAGCCAGCAAAATAACAGCCATCGCTAAAAGGAAAGCGAAGGTCCAGTTGATTCGTTTGGGGAATGTATAAATCTCGTCCAAACCCATCTTGGCAAAAATACGCATTATAGTCCTCCTGCCACCTTGTTGGTGATCCTCATTAAATGGAAATTAATCGGGTTTCTGCCGCAAATATTGCCGATCACTCAAAAATGGATCAATACCGAAGTAATTTTTAAAGTGCCCCTGAATTATTCTCAGTTATCAGCCGGCCTATGGGCCGGCTGATAACCACAAGAGTGTCGTGAGATGATCGATCAAGGATATTTGTTATTTCACTTTGCTCGCTTCAATCGACTCCACGCTTCCGGAAGGCTTGCCGACCAGTTTGACGAATACGATCAAAACGATTAACCCGACGACAATTGAAATCAGGGGATGAACACCCAGACCGGCCGGAATAAAACCGAAGACACCGGCAACCACGGCCCCGGTAACAGCATATGGAAGCTGGGTGCGCACATGGTCGATATGGTCAGATCCGGCACCGGTCGATGAAAGGATCGTGGTGTCGGAAATAGGTGAACAATGATCCCCGAAGATCGCGCCGGTAAGGACCGCCGCCAGCGTGGGAATGAGGAAATCCGGGCCACCGATAGCATAGGCCACGGGAATAGCTAATGGAGTAACAATGCCCATGGTTCCCCAGGAGGTGCCCATGGCGAATGAAACAAGACAGGAAATCAGGAAAATCAAAAACGGCAGCAAAGCCGCAGATATTCCAGCGGCCTGAACGAGGCCTACCAGATATTCCGCGGCACCTAGCTCTTCCGTGACACTGCTCAGCGTCCAGGCCAAAACCAGGACAATCAGAGCGGGGAATACCGACTTTGCTCCGTTGATTAGCGTATCGATCGCATCATGGAGGGGGACAATACGTTGAATCAAAACCATCACTACGGTAACCAGTGCCCCTAAACTGGAAGCCCATAAAAGCACAATGCTGGAATCGGCATCACCAAAAGCTGTCATCCAACCAACTTCGGCGCCGCCGCCGTGAATATAGAGCCCGATAAATGTGGATACGATAATCACCGCAATGGGAATCACGAAATTGAACCAGCGCAAAGGTGTCCCTTCCTCGGGCTGCAGCACAGCAGTATCTGTTGCCGAGAGTGGCTCAGCACCATCACGCAGCAGCTTGCCGGTTGTACGCGCCCTTACCTCGGCATCGTACATGGGGCCATAATCTTTCATGGTAATAGACAGAATCAACACCAGGGCGAGGGTAAAGATGCTGTAGAAACGAAAGGGAATACTCTGCAGAAAAATCAGATAAACAGGCACATCTTCCATACCGATTGCGGCATAGCCTTCTCCGATAACACCTAATTCAAAGCCGATCCAGGTTGAGATTAATGCAATTGTGGCAACAGGCGCTGCCGTGGAGTCGATGATATAGGACAGCTTTTCCCTTGATATATTCACCTTATCAGTGATGGGGCGCGCGGTGTTACCGGCAATAAGACAGCTGGCATAGTCATCGAAGAAGATGATCATGCCCATCAGCCATGCCGAGAGCATGCCACCGCGCGCAGTTTTCGCTTTCCTCGCCAAAACGTTGGCAATCGCTTGCGCCCCACCGGCCCTGGTCACCAGCCCCAGTGTGCCTGCGATGACCATTGTAAAAATCAAAATTGCGATGTACCAAGCATCTGCTATTTTGGCCAGCATGTAAGTATCGATAGATCGGAAAAATCCTTCGACAGGGTTGGCGGTAAGAAAAGTGGCGCCAAGCCAAATCGCAATAAATAATGAAATGTACACCTGACGCGTGGCAATAGCCAGAACGATAGCGGTTAACGGTGGTAAAATAGATAAGAAGCCAAAACCCTCCATTAATATACCTCCTAAACATTCATTTGCCCCGTAGGGTCACAACAGCGGATTGTCCCGTCAGCACCCCCTTCTTTATTTTCAATATGGCAAACCCACATTAGCAGATGCAGCCTAACTATTCTCCATAATTGTCAATATTCCTGCATTGTAAAGGCATTTTTTTTATCCAAATAATTGCCGAATATCGTGTATAATAAACAAACGGAGGATAACTATGACCGGTATGAACTGGCTCGACGCCGTGATCATCTTGTTCTTGTTTATTTCGATGCTGCAGGGTATCAGGGTGGGTTTAATCAAAAGCATATTTACGATCGCAGGGCTGGCTGCAGGGCTGACTGCAGCGGTGCGTTTCTATGCCCCAGGCGGCAGTCTGTTGCGAAGCCAGGTTAACCTGCCGCTGCTTGTGGCCGATATGGTGAGCTTTATTGCTATCTTTCTTGCCGTTTTTTTCGCGGTAACCGTGGTGAGGTCGCTCGCTGCGCATCTTACTCGTTTCAAATTGATCCAGACAGCCGATAAAATAGGGGGCATTGCCGCCGGTCTTGTCATAGGATTAGCTATTATCGGGACCGTCCTGATTCTGCTGACTTCTTTTCCTCTGATTGACGGTTTTCAAACGCTGGTTGCGGAATCGTATCTGGCCCCTTCAATTATCGACGCCGTCCATACATTTTATGATTTTCTCGCCGATATGCTCCCGCTAAATCTGCCACAGCTTGCCTTTCACCCGGAAGATCTGGCGGGACATCTGAACAACATTCAAGTTTATCCGGCGCAGCATGCTGCTGCTTTCAGACAGTTAGATGGCGCAACATGTTTTGTTTGCGGAAGCGCAGTGCAGTTCCTGGGTTTTTTGGAGAATGTTTTGGGCGCAATTTCGCCCAAATTCAGATGCACTAATTGCGACCGTACCAGCGACGGCTGTCAAACTTACGAAGGTTATCACCTTATGTATGAAAATTGCCCGGTGGTTTTAGGGAGAGCGGGCTATCGTTTTGACTGCGGGGTCTGGCCTAACCACAGCTTTCATCGGCCAACCGCCCCCTGCCCGGTATGTGGAGAAGCAAACTGAGAACAGCGGCGCTTCATCTGTCACCCTCCGGTATGTTAAATTAGTTGAATAAAGATCGGCGTAATAATTGAGGCTGAGTGCGACTTGAAGCGGCTTATGGCGGCATATAACCAGACTTTCAGTGTTCCGGCATGATCAGGTCGGGGGTGTCGTTGGCAGGGCGGTTAACCCGGTGAGAAACCGGAAAGGCAGTAAGCATTTCGGCCGGACAGGGCGCAAGAAGATCAGCAAGGTTGGCGCTGGTGGTTTCAGGATCCAGCCAGCGGTCGTATGCTTCCGGGAGCAGAATCACCGGCATGCGGTCGTGAATCGGTGCAAGCAGCGCATTAGCTGCGGTTGTCAGGATGGTACAGCTTTCCAGAGGAGGGTCACCTTTGCCCCATCTTTCCCACAATCCGGCCAGGGCAAAAAGGGACCCGTCTTTCGCGCAAATGTAGTAAGGCCGCTTGCCTTCCTTTTCCTTCTTCCACTCATAGAAGCCGCTTGCCGGTATCAGCAGCCTGCGCCTTTTGTAAGCTTCTCGAAAAGCAGGCTTCGCGTCCGCTGTTTCCGAGCGGGCGTTGATCAAGCGCCCGCTTATCGAGGTGTCTTTGGCCCAAAATGGCACCAGACCCCATTTAAACCAGGCCAACTCCCTGTTGCCATGATGTTGATCAAGGCGCATCGCCAGAATTTCTTGCGAAGGAGCAATATTATAACGGGGCTGAAAATCGGCACGAACATCCAGCTGGAACAACATCTCCAAAATATACCCTTCAGTGGCAAGAGCGAATCGGCCGCACATCACACTTCACCCGTTCTCTTTGGAGGCATAGAAACCAAGATTAAACCGGTGGATGCTTGGAACACCAGGAGGAACAAAAGCGACGCGGTCACCATCATGTAACAAGGTGGATTTTGGCACGATCTGCCGGTTCACAAACACTGCTTCCACATCTTCAGCCGGCACCTGCAGCTTCGCACACAGCTCGGCCGCGGTAATCGTCCCCTCCGGTTCATACACAAGAGGAATGGGCCACCCTCTTTCCTGAAACAAAAAATGCAGCTTGCCAAACGCCCGCACTTCAATGCCAGCCATTAACTCTCCTCCTCTGCCTCAAATTGCCCCGGTCCGGATTGGCTGCAACCCGATCAAGGCATCGACAACTACCGGAGTTGAACCGCTGATGATGATCGGGTTAAGATCTATTTCCTGAATTTCAGGGTGCAGCAAACCCAGGCTGCCGACCGTTTGCAGAATGGCGCCCAAGGCCTCAATGTCTACCTCTGGCATGCCTCTGAACTGCTGCAGTATTGCCTGCGACTTGATCGATGTAATCATTGTTCTGATATCGGCTGTGCTCAGCGGAGCC
>DATIKA010000245.1:0-7005 GCA_035478055.1 Candidatus Limnocylindrales bacterium
GTTTATTCTCGGTAATAGTTGAAGAGGTGAGGTACCCGGTAAAATCATTGTCAGTCATGAGGGGTTCCTTTCAAACTCACCGGTATGTATAGCGTATAATTTCGTACTGATTAGTATGCATTTTTATTCTATAGTATAAAAAATATTCCTGCTTATTATTACATAAATTTTTAATTATTTTTTTATTTTTTCGACGATCAAGTTTTTCTATGTGAAAAAACCAATGGTCGCGGCAAGATGCTGCAATTACGTCCGCCCTGTTTTAAAAAGTAGTGTCATAATGGCAGCATATTCTAAACATAAACAATATTCAACGACTCGCGATGATTACCTTCTCCGAATTATAAAATATATGAATAGTACTGCTGCGAAAGTTTACTTAAATTTACTACATCGCAAATTTTAACCATAGTGATGTTTCGCTGTGGTATGGTGGGAACAATTTAGAATGGCTGTAGGAATGGAGGAAATCATAAAAGTATTAAAAGAGGAAGCCTGCACTTTTGCAGAAAAGAGCAGCATTATTCAAGGGAGTATAAATCTGAGTTCCATCAGAGAGAAACACTCGCAAATCACCAGGCAAGCACTTAACTAAAAATAGTGTCAACAGTCAGCGAAAATGTCACCCCCCCCTAAGGGGGATAATTGTTCAGCAGAAATGCCATTTCTTTTTCTCATAGAAAAGAGTTAACTTTCTCTTATCTTAAATAGGCCAGGTGCAGTTAATCATCTATTGATGAATTTATTCATGGAACTGACTATCATGCCAGCCAAAATAGCGTAATCTTCGGTGTGCAGATAGGCATTAGCGTGACGGTCAAAGAGGATGGTACCGTTGGGTGGGAACTCCTCGCTCCCCTTCCAGAGGATAAAAAGAAGGGGAACACGCGGCAAAGCCCGAATGCTATAGGCTAAATCACCGTGGCTTTGTTTTACCCCGCCGAACTGCGCAGCAGCAAGAGCAAATTGTTCCGGGCGGCTGCCAAAACTTTTAACAAATGGCACTACGGCTCTTTTGGTAAAGGGATCAATATAGACCCTGCCACCTTTAAGCTCTTTATAAGATATCCACTCACCCGAAAGGGCTGTCCCTGTAGCACGTGAAAGGTAGTGTAAAAGCAAAATGGCTATTGTCAGGGAAGATGCATCTCCGTTATCCAACCGGTTAACATTACCACTTGGATATGAAACCAGGTAACGATCTCCGAGAAAGGGAACAGTAAAACTACCACTGTCCGGGTCAAAGTGGCAATCACTTTGTTCAGCCATCGTCATCGCCTGAGTGGCGGAGAAAATGGACTGCGCTATCTGCAAAGTTTCGTCAAGGTTATACGGGATCTTATTCATCAGCAACGCCTCATTTTCATTCTTCAAACCTTATTGATACTACAGCACAAGGTTACCAGCATGCTCCATCTTATGTTCACCGGGACGGGTCCATCGACTTCATTAGTGAATGGGGACGCTAAAACCCTCCCCAGAGTTGTACACTCGCTAGTTTTCGCGATAGTGGTAACAAGCACATTTTAAAAATGAGTTTCGCATTCCTTGGCTGATGTTCTCCTTTTCCGGCAACTTTCAACACAGGGTCAATTAAATAAAAATAACCGCAACGCATCAGGAATTGATCAACAGCTTCGATTACCAGCTTTCGGATACGGCGACGTCATACTTTTCAGCAACTTGTTTGTGTATTTTAAGTTTCCACGATCGCAAATCAAGTTCATCTAATATCTTTTGCGCAGCCTTCTCCGGATCTGTTTCCCAGATAAAATGACCACCATAGACATCGCGTGCAATCTGGAGCAAAAGACCATTAACAAGGTCGCTGCCGGTTACGGGCGGTATTACTCCCACGTGTACTGGCAAACCCATTGCCACATTCCAGGAACCGATCGAAAGCGATTTTTCAGTCATGGCTTCCGGAGCACTGGCCGCAAAAGGTATCTTTGGCATATCGACGCCCCACTCATTGGCAATAGCCGTAGCCAGATCGGAGGCCCTGGTGTTATCCACACAGGATCCCATATGAAATACAAGTGGCAGTCCCCCGGTGAGTGTTAAAACATTGGCTTTTTCCAGGCGCTGGATAAAGCTTTTGAGCCCTTCTCCGGCGTAAACATCTACCGCTGAAGGTGCAAGCAGACCCAGCTTGGCAAACGCGCCAGCAGCGCACCCGGTGGCCAATAACAAAACATTGTTTTTGGACAGCACCTTGGCCATAGTTAAGTAATTCCAATCCTGCGTTGTTTTCAAGTTGTTACATCCGGCAAACAACACCACGCCACGCAATTCTCCAATCTCTAATGCCTCAGTCAAAACACGCATCGGATGATCCGGGTTAATTGAGACAAACAATTCCTGGAGAGCTTCCAGACTGAAACCGGCTACCACTTTGTTTTTAACTGCCGGTATATAACAGGAAGAACCAGCTCGTTCCTGATACGCTGCAATGGCGATACGAACAACCTCCCTGGCTGTTTCCAGAGGGTTTTCGGGTGTAAAATCTAAAAAGTGTGAACCGGGAATTCTGGCGTTTTTCGATGTTGTTATGATACGCGTGTGAAAACATTCTGCAACTACCTGAATACTAGGCATAATACACTGTACGTCTACCACCATTGCGTCTAACGCCCCGGTCATGATTGGCAGCTCCTGCGACATAAAATTGGTGGCCAACGGCACTCCCTGACGCATCAATACCTCATTACCGGTACAGCAAACGCCCATTAGCTGAATACCTGCTGCACCAACCGCAAGCGCTTCGCCCTCCTGCTCCCTGACCGCCTGAACAATCATCTCGGACAGTAACGGATTGTGACCGTGAACAGCGATATTGACCTTCGCCTGATCAATCACACCCAAATTTGCCTCGGTATAAATGGGTGAAGGTATACCAAAAAGCACGTCTGATAAATCGGTGCCCAAATGCATCCCTGCATAGTCAGCCAGTGCCGCTTCGAGTGTCTTAAAGACCAGGCTGACCGGATCAGCATCCATTCCAAGGTGAGTTTGGGCCATACCTGTAGCCAGCGTATCAAATATGCCGGAAGGGAGGATGTCAGTTTCGTGAAACTTCCTGATGCGTCCCGGAGCAACTGTATTTATCACCCACTCCAGGTTGCCACCTGTTAACCGGCTGAAATCAGCTAGACCAAGTTCTACTAAATCATGCAGTATAGCCAGTTGTTCACGACTTGCTGTAGGAATGCCAAAACGTTCGGCAACAACTTGGAGTTTTTTGGGGCTGCCAATTGTATAGTCGCCTGCGCCGCCTTCTGCTAAGGCTTTGAGAGTGAGCAATATATGCTTGGCATGATCTGAGTGAGCTGCTGCACCTGCCAGTACGGAACGAAGAAGGTTGCGGGCAACAATGGTGTAAGCAGTAGCGCCGCAAACCCCTTTAGGGGCGGCTGCAGTTATGCGGCATGGACCCTGAATGCAGATACGACAGCAAAGACCGGTGTCACCGTAATCGCACTGTGGTTGCTGCCGCAAGAAACGGTCGTAGGCAGTATCAGCGGGCAAGTTCCGGGTAAGAAACTGCTGTACAGCAGGGTCGGCAGACCTTTGTCGGTCTTCCGCCAGGCTAAGGGCTGCAGCCACAGCCTCGTGATGTATATGTCCACCTCGGTGAAGAATTGTATCCTTTAATTCACGGTCTTTCGTCATACTGGCAGTGCAGGGGTAAGTATGCCATTTGCTGGAGACAAAATCAAGTAGTTTATCGTTATCAGGAACGCCGGACAGATTATGGGCTACAAAATAGGCATCGCCGCACGGAGAACTCCGCAGCACCTTGGCTTCCTGCACAACTCCATCTACTCTGCGAATCTGGAACTGCGGTGTCCCAATGCGGAAATAGTTAATGAACCTGTTGATTTCCGGGTGTTCTTCGCTTTCCTTCAGATCGCAAAACGGTTTGGGGAAAACAGCTTCTATCCCAACCTCGATTGCTTTTTTTTCAACCTGTCTTCTAGCGCCACTTTGCAACCACAGGGGATCCTCCAGCGGCACAATCAACGCCTTCACGGAGGCGCGAGCCAGCACCTCCGGTAAAGACATAAGTATATCCTGGTGCAGATTGATTGCTACAACTGTATGGATACCCTCAAATGCGTTCAGAGGCGGCAAATAATCCTCAGGGTTGTCATCCAACATTACGGGCAGATTGCCCGGCTGCTCCCAGACCAGAGAAATATCCTTAGAGAAGTTAAGTTCATACGGCTTGCGGCACTCGGTGCAATCGGTACAGCCGCTACAAAACTTCTCCACATCACGCAGGTGGCTAAGAAATTTCAGGCCAAATGGTCCGTTGTATAAAACAGCTATTTTAATTATTGCCGCCTCCTTGACACAGCCATGATCTAGTTATGCTGCACTTCCCTCACGCTTTTTCAGATCGCCCAAAAATTTGGGCAGATCGGATGCTTCCCGTGGTCCGACAATAATTTCCCAACCAGGCAGTTCTTCTTCAAGGTCGCCCTTAAGCCGGGCCACCAATCCCGGAATGACCAGCCTTTTGCGGGTTACCATATCGTCAACTGCTTGTTTTTTGATCATTTCCGCAATAGTTTCGGGAACGAGCTTGCCTGTGGACCAGGCAGCCAAAACGCATAACCCACCTGTGTCCTGGCAAAGCAGGTAGGTCGGCTGCTTACTATTTTCAACCTCACCGGCTACAGCATAATAAGTCAGGGCAAAGTTGGTTGTTACAAGCACCATTGCAGCCTGGTCTGCCTCATTGAAGGGATAGACCTTGCTCTCCACTGTCGGCGGCACACGAGGGTCAGTATAAATATCCTGGCGCACTGTCAACAATGCGTTAAAAGCATTTTCCGTCAGATCATCCAGCACAATGATTCCGGCATATTTGACCACCGCGGCTGTTGCCAGCAGAAATTGCTGGTCAGTATCGGTAGTGGCTGCCGCTGCCGAAAAAAGAGTGGGATAACCATAGGGCCTGTACTGGTTAACAAGCGCGGCGCGGCGAATAACTGTCTGATCACGAATCAGGTCGGCCAGAGTACGCGAGCCCGGGGCCAGCACCAAATTTTCCAGGCCGGCATCTTTCAGTTTGCTCACCATATCCACCAGCGCTTCCAAGCCGGAAGCACTGACACAAACCACCGCACTCTTATCCAGGCGGGGCGCAACTTGTGCCAGATTATCGGCAGTGACACAAACGAGCGGATTTCTGTCTTTGGCAGATTCATAAGCGGCGATTAAAACATCTGCATCTTCAGCCATCAGAATCAGACCAACTTCAGTCTCAGCAAGTACCTTTTGCACCAGCTGCAGGTATCTCCCCAGATTACCGCTGGTAAAATTCAGTGCAGCCAGATCGATACAGGATATTTTATCCAGCCTCTCCATACGCCAGCCTAATTTGGTGATTTTGGCCGACCAGACTTCCTCGTCTTCTCCGTCTGCAATCTGAATGGCGATACCGGGTGGGTGGAAAAAGGTTTTCTGGTGACGATGCATGACCTCTTCTTCCCCAATAGCTACCTGGCGGGCACCGCGACCGATGACAACCTTCCTGATCGGCGGCAACAGCATGTCTTCGATCTGCGCCCTGCTCTCCGCAGAAAGATGAGGGCATTTATCCAGCGTAATACCCGCGTTGGCCAACTTCATGGCAAAAGCAAAACAAGTAGCCAATCCACATTCCTTACAATTTTTCTTGCCGTTTTCCGGCAGGAGTTTTTGCATATCCGAAGCTTTAGCAGGCATTTGGATCCTCCTTATTTCTTAGCTGGAACTATAGTCGCCCTGCGTTTTGCATAAATTCGACCAACTCATCTACATTCTGAACTTCTTTTTCCGTAGCAACCTTGTCAAACAGTTCCGCATCCATATTCTCCTGAGCAACTTCTTTCAACGCCGATGTCATCCAGGCCACCCTGCTAAACCCACCGTCTCCCTTTAAAAACTTAGGTGACTTCAAATACTGCACGCCGATTCCGACATACCCTTCGTTTTGCTTACCGCCGCTAGCCATCCCAGCCAGGGTGGAAAAAGGTTCGCCTGTCACCGTAGCGCTGTTATATTCCCTGGAAACTATGCCGAAGCCGTCAACTTCCGGAATATAGAAAACGATGGCCTCGAAGCAACCGCAGGATGTATGGGGGTTGATCAGAGCGCTGTGTAAACTGAACTCCTGTGTTTCTCCCATTGATCTTTCAACAACAACCTGGTTAACGTTATCATAAGAGATATTTTCCTCATCGATAAGGTTACCCTTTGGTATGGCGAACTGAGCACCTTCAGGATCTACCTTGGTAGCAGCCCGGCCGTCAAACCAGTTAATCGCGCCGCACAGCGAAACACGTTCCGGGGTGATAATACAAACATGGGTGGGAGCAAAGCTCTGACACAGAACACAGCCGTAAAATTCATCCACATCTTCTTCACGCATACCTTTAAGTTTTGCATCCCGGGCACTATAAACCTCTATGGCCTCAGCCCTCAACCGTTCTACCTCGGCCGGATCAGTCACAAATTCAATCGACATCTTCTCGATTACCGGCAGTTCAGCGGTAAAAAGATCAATCAAGATCCTCCCCATGTGCTCGAAAGAGTCGAGACCATTCTTAAACGCATTTTTGTGAATTCTGATCCAGATGTCATAACGTTGTGCCATATGGAAAACGCCTTCCATATAGTTGGTATACTGATGGATACGCCTCTCCAACACTGCCTCCAGGTCTTTTTCCAGCACTTCGCCAGCGACATCCACCTTGATAAAGAGAGGGTTGGAGGACCCTTCGGGCAGGTCCTTGATATCCGGTCCTATAACGGTGATCTTGTCATGTTCTACTTCGTCGAGACCTTTAACTGTTACCAACTCAGCCTTATAGTTGACATCAGGTCCGCCAAACTCAACTTGAAATTCATTCTTGCGAATTCTCTCTCCTTCATACTGGGGCCCTACATCGACCACATACATTTAAAATCAGCCTCCTAAATTTAGTTCTGAACATGTTTTTAAACAGCCAAACT
>DATIKA010000246.1:0-3865 GCA_035478055.1 Candidatus Limnocylindrales bacterium
TTCCTGATTTCGGTTCTTTTTATGCGGTTGTGTCAGGATTGCTGGCCGGGGTTCTTATCGGCCGTCTTACTGAATACTACACGTCGGATCACTACAAACCAGTGCAGAACATCGCCAGGGCATCACTGACCGGTCCGGCCACAAATATTATCAGTGGCCTTGCTGTAGGAATGAAGAGCACAGTGTACCCGGTTATAGCAATTGTTGTTGCTATTCTTGTCTCGTATCACTTTGCCGGCATCTACGGGATTGCCATATCCGCTGTCGGGATGCTTTCCACTGTTGGTATGACTGTGGCCGTTGATGCTTATGGGCCGGTTGCCGATAATGCCGGTGGTATCGCTGAAATGGCAAAACTGGAACCGGAGGTAAGAAAGATTACCGACCAGCTCGATTCACTTGGTAATACCACGGCCGCAATCGGAAAGGGATTTGCTATTGGCTCGGCAGCTCTTACAGCACTGGCTCTTTTTGCGGCCTTTGTCCAGGTTGCCGGTATTGAAGTGCTTGATGTTACAAGCGCAAGAGTAATTGCCGGATTATTTCTTGGTGCTGCTCTTACATACTTTTTTACAGCACGTACCATGGAAGCAGTCGGCAATGCTGCTTATTCATTGATCGAGGAAATTCGCCGTCAGTTTAAAGAGATTCCGGGATTAATGGAAGGGAATGCGAGACCGGAGTACGCCCGTTGCGTTGACATCAGCACGAAGGCTGCTTTACGTGAAATGATCGTGCCGGGGTTAATGGCAGTGGTAGTACCGCTTGCTGTCGGATTAATTCCGTTTCTGGGCAAAGAGGCCCTTGGCGGATTACTGGCAGGTTCTATGGTCACCGGGGTCCTCCAGGCGATCAATATGGCCAATGCGGGTGGCGCCTGGGATAATGCCAAGAAATTTATTGAAGCCGGAAATCTTGGTGGTAAGGGTAGTGATGCGCATAAGGCAGCGGTGGTTGGGGATACAGTGGGGGATCCGTTCAAAGATACCGCCGGACCTTCCCTGAATATTCTGATCAAACTTATGGGTATCGTTGCCCTGGTTTTTGCGCCGCTCTTTTTCTAGATCTTGCAAACAGCCCGGTATAGTACCGGGCTGTTTTTTAAAAAGGAGAGAAGGTTGACTTTGACGGAAGAGATGAACTATCGCAAGGCCGGCGTAGATATTGAGGCCGGTGAAGCGGCAGTGGATCGCATTAAGGGTCTGGCTCGTTCCACTTTTCGTCCGGAAGTTTTGACGGAACTGGGCGGTTTCGGCGGTCTTTTTAAACCCGATTTAAAGGATTTCCGGGAACCGGTGCTGGTGGCCGGTTGTGATGGAGTCGGTACAAAGTTGAAAATAGCTTTTGCCACTGGCCGGCATAATACTGTCGGCATTGACTGTGTGGCTATGTGTGTCAATGATATTTTGGTGCAGGGGGCAGAGCCCCTCTTTTTTTTGGATTACCTGGCGGTAGGGACGTTGGTACCCGCGCAGGTCGAACAGATCGTAGCAGGTGTTGCTCACGGTTGTCGACTGGCCGGGTGTGCCTTGCTCGGCGGAGAGACGGCCGAGATGCCATCGTTTTATCCGCCTGGCGAGTATGACCTGGCCGGCTTTGCAGTGGGGTTGGTTGATCGCTCCCGCATTATTGACGGTTCGGCGATAAGCACCGGCGATACCGTGATTGGCCTTGCTTCTGACGGTCTGCACAGTAACGGTTTTGCCCTCGCCAGGAAGGTACTGCTGGAAAAGGCGGGGCTTTCACTGCATGATTCACACCCGAAACTTGGTACGACGTTGGCCGAGGAGATGCTTCGGCCCACCCATATTTATGTTAAGGCAGTGCTGGAAACGGCCAAGGCTTATTGCATAAAGGGAATGGCTAATATTACCGGTGGCGGCTTACCGGGCAACCTGCCGCGGATGCTTCCCAAAGGGTTACAGATTGAGCTTAAAGAAGGCTCCTGGCCGATACCACCGATATTTGAAATGATTCAGCAACTGGGCCCGGTAAGCACCGCCGAGATGTACCGTGCCTTCAATATGGGCATCGGTTTTGCCCTGGTAGTCTCCAGGGGGCAGTCTGAAGAGGTTATCGCAACTCTTGCCCGCTATGAGATCACCGCCTGGGAAATTGGTGCAATCACTGCAGGGTCCGGGCAGGTAATTATGGTTGCCGTAGAAGAGAGTCTATAGCGGTGAAGCTGTGACATGGTGAAGGATTTTTGACGGAATAATAGAATTATTAAATGGGCAATGCCACAGTTAAGGTTCAGGTTTAAAAAAAGGAGCAAAAACCAAATGAAACGGATTGCCGTACTCGCTTCCGGGCAGGGTACGAACCTGGAAGCTATTCTGGAGGCTGTTGAGCGGGATGAAATTGCCGGCCGCGTGGTGGTGGTGATCAGTGACCGTGAACAGTCGCCGGCCCTGGAGAGGGCCAGCCGGCGCAACGTCAGGGCGATATTTGTTAACCCGGGCGATTATGCCGGTCGCATGCAGTATGATCAGGCCATTGTTGATGAACTTAAACAGGAAAGCGTTGACCTGGTGGTATTGGCCGGTTTTATGCGGCTGATCTCACCACCGTTTGTGCGCGCTTTTCCGATGCAAATCATGAATATTCATCCAGCGTTGCTGCCTGCTTTCCCTGGCCTTGACGGCGTGGAACAGGCCCTGGCGTATGGAGTTAAATTAACCGGCTGCACGGTGCATTTCGTCGATGAAGGGCTTGACACAGGACCGGTTATCTTGCAGGAATCGGTGCCAATAATGCAATATGATACCATTCTAACACTTCACCAGCGTATTCACGCTGTTGAATACCGTCTTTACCCGATGGCAATCAATCTGTTTTGCCGGGATAAACTGAGAGTTGAAGGAAGAAGGTGTTTTATTATTGCATAAGCGTAAACGAGCTTTGATCAGCGTTTCTGATAAGACCGGGGTGGCTGCGCTGGCACACAGCCTGATCGGCCTCGGCTGGGAGATAGTATCGACCGGAGGCACAGCGCAGAGCTTGCGGGATGCGGGCCTTTCTGTTACCAGTGTGGATGAGGTGACCGGTTTTCCGGAAATACTGGGGGGGAGAGTAAAAACTCTGAACCCGATGATTCATGCCGGGATACTGGCGCGTTTTGACTTAGAGGAGCAGCGCCTGGAACTTGAGCGGCACGGAATTAGCCCGATTGAGCTGGTTGTGGTCAACCTTTATCCGTTCGCCAGGACTATCGCCCGGGAAGGGGTGCGTCACGCGGAGGCTGTCGAGAATATTGATGTCGGCGGTCCGACTATGCTGCGGGCGGCAGCAAAAAATTATGCTCATGTGACGGTTGTTGTTAACCCCAACCGCTACCCCGAGGTAATTGCGGAACTGGAACAAAATGGCTTAATAAGTCTTGAAACACGCTGTCGTCTGGCTGCGGAGGCTTTTGCGCATACCGCCGAGTATGATGCGGTTATTGCCGGCTATTTTGCCGCTCTGCCCGAAGCGGGAATGGGTCTTTACCCGGCTCAACTGAGCTTTGCTTTCAATAAGGTACAGGATTTACGTTATGGTGAAAATCCACAGCAGGACGCAGCCTTTTATGCTGCCAGCGGTGCGCCCAGTGGCCTGGCGGCAGCCCGCAAGCTGCAGGGAAAAGAAATTTCTTTCAATAACCTGAACGATTTAAATGCAGCCTGGGATATGGTTCGCGAGTTTGAGCTCCCGACAGTAGTTGCGGTAAAGCATGCCAATCCGTGCGGTGTCGGCTCGGCGCCGACAGTGGAAGAGGCTTACACGCTGGCTTACGATGCTGACCCGGTCTCTATTTTCGGCGGAGTGCTGGCGGTGAATCGTGTTGTTGATGGGAAAACGGCCCGGGCAATGAGTAAAATATTTT
>DATIKA010000247.1:0-2866 GCA_035478055.1 Candidatus Limnocylindrales bacterium
GATGAAATTGCTTAACTCCGTCTCCTAAACGTAATTTCACGCCCATCGTGCGCAAGTACTGCTGCGCGATCGCAGCCATTTCAGGGTCAATCGGAGGAAGCACCTGGGGAGCAAGTTCAACGACTGTAACGCAAATACCTCGGCTGTGCAGGTTTTCTGCCATCTCCAGGCCGATAAACCCGCCGCCGATAACCGTAGCTGTTGATGGATGCTTTTCCGCGATAAAATTGTATATGCGGTCGGTATCATCAACCGTGCGTAAGCTGAATATTCCCGGACTGTCGATCCCCGGCAGTGGCGGCCGGATCGGTTCTGCACCCGGAGAAAGAACCAGGTAATCATAAGATTCCCAGTATTTTTCACCGGTTAAATGGTTCAAAATTTCTACCTGTCTGTTCGTGCGATCAATGCTGATAGCCTCGTTCATCACACGCACATCAACATTAAACCATTCATTAAATCTTTCTTTTTTCATTACAAAGAGGCTGTTTCGTTTTTCAATTGCTCCGCCGATGTAGTAAGGGAGGCCACAGTTTGCATAGGAAATATACTCACCTCGTTCCAGCAGAATTATCTCTGCCGTTTCATCTAAACGCCGCAGGCGCGCTGCTGTGGAAGCACCGCCGGCAACGCCGCCGACAATGATTACTTTATCCGACATTTTATCTTATCCCCCTTATTCTGTTCTTTACTAAAATTTATTATAACATAATATTACGATATAGCAATATAAATATTATACACTGCGGACGGGGCAACCCGATAAAATTGCATGATGTAAATAGCTAAAACGTGTAATGTCATGGTTATGTAATCCAGGCGATGACGACTATACTATTCTCGGGGGAAAAGTGTCAGCAAGTTGAGTCTATCTTCGAAGCAAGTTTTCTGCCCACCAGCAGGCAGGTCATAACAGACACTGCTGCGGTATAAAATGGGATGATGACCGAAAAGTTTTGCCATAGCAGGCCGCTAAAAGGTGGCAACAGCGCTGCGCCGAGAGAATAGGCAGCAAAGAAACTGCCGATTGCCCTGCCCCGCCAGGCAGCTTGTGAACCTTCCATAACAAGACCCAGCATGCCCTGAAAAGTGAGGCCGAAACCGGTGCCAAATACGAACAAGGCTATGAAGAGTGTAATTGAAGATGCGGCAAGCTGTATCATCAACAAGGCTAATCCAATCAACAGAAGGCCTGCTGTACAACCCTTGTAATTTTTTTGGGCGAATTTGGGGATTACCTTAGACCATAATAATTGTACAACAATGGCAGAAAGGGCGAATACTGCAAAAAGCATTCCTGTTCTGGCTGAATCAAGACCTACCACTTGTGCGCGGGAAGGCAGAAAAGTGGCCAGCACTCCTGTGGCACCCATGACCCCAAAAGAAAAAACCAGAGCAGTCTGAAGCAGTGGTGAAGTAGCAAAAGATTTATAAATGTTTTCCGCATGCGTATGTCTCACAGTTGATTCCCTATGTTCGGTGGCCAAATATACTGCTGCCGCTAATGTAGCGGAGAGCATCAGTGCAAACAGGCTGTAGTAGACTGCTCTATAGCCGAAGTTTGCTGCTATAAAGCCGGCTATTGGGGGACCTGTAACGGCTGCCAGACCGATCGAGACACCGAAATACGCGAGCCGCGGAGCCTGATGTGCGGCGTGCTTTTCGTCGTTGGTAAGACAGGCCAAGGCAGCGGGAACGAGAATGCCGCCCACGAGACCATGCCAGGCTCTTGCGGCGATAAGATCTAAAGGGCTGTCGGCCAGAGTATAGAAGAATAGCGCCAGAGATACGCCTGACAGGCCAAACAGCAAGGGTTTTTGCCATCCGCTTCGGTCGATGATCGCGCCGCTTACAAAGTTGCCCAGAATATTAGATATTGAGTAGGAACCGACCACAACGCCAAGCAAGAAAGGCGTTGCGCCCAGGGACAGAGCATATGGTGCCAACACAGGCATCTGGGAATGTGTGTCAAAAAAGGCGCAGTATACGATCATGTAGATAGGGAGCATAGTTAAAGTACCTCTAACCGGTGCTATTTATATAATTACGAAGCCGTTACCTTCAGCCGTAGGTTGTTCTGATTACTTCAAGATTGAGAGCATCTGGCTTCTTTTGAGTGACTGAGGACACAATTAACCTTTATTATATAATTAAATCGCTGACAACCGAAAGATTGAAATATTCAGTCAATATGGGGTGAGCGGCGCGTTGACACTGCCCTAAAACGGTGCTATACTGACTGACAAGTTAAAGTTGCTCTTGCCTGTTTATTGCCTGTGTTAGCATGATCTGGTCTGGCGCTAAGGTTTGATACCAGGGGGTGGTGTTAGCAAAATGGTTCGCTTGATTCCGGTTACTTCCTCTTTGCAAGACTACCTTGAGGTTGTATTGAATTTGCTCCAGGAAAAAGAAACGGCCAGGGTTACCGATATTGCGATTCGTTTAAACATTGCCAAGCCCAGTGTTATTCAGGCCCTTGCTATTCTTAAGGAGCAAGGCTTGATCATTCAGAACCGCTATGGACCGGTGGAGCTGAGTGCTAGTGGAAAGCAGTATGCATTAAAAATTCGCCATAGGCATGAAGTAATTTTTACTTTTTTGACGAAAGTGCTTGGTGTTTCGCCGCAAGTCGCCGAGGATGATGCTTGTATTCTGGAACATGATCTCAGCAATGAAACGTTTGAGTGTTTGTTGCACTATCTTAGGCAGCAAGGTGTGCTTTCTGAATCTGTCTGATAAAGTTACCTGGTCTGTCTCAACCAATTCGGCACCCGGCCAGGTTATGGTGTCAGTTGACAGATAGTTATAGTATGGCCAAAAGGATGTTCTTGTCGGGAACAACGGTGGATGGTAGCCGTTGCGATTG
>DATIKA010000248.1:0-8449 GCA_035478055.1 Candidatus Limnocylindrales bacterium
CTAGCGGGCGACGCGCTCCCTTTAAATTTGTCTCAAAATCAGTAGCAGCTTCGCGGGCGGTCAGCAATGCACAAAGAGTAGCAGTAGATGCTGTATCCTGAATAACTCCGGCCATTTCCGCTGGCAAACCGATCATTTGCCGCAACCAGCCCATAACCACTTCTTCCAATTCGGCTGCCGCCGGTGATGTTTGCCAGATCATGCACTGGGATCCCAGAGCAGCAGTAAGCAATTCCGCCAACACTGAAGCGGGACTGTTGTTGGCCGGGAAGTAAGCGAACCATCCGGGATGTTGCCAATGAGTTATCCCGGGCATGATGATTTCTTTAAAATCGGTAAATATTTTTTCCATTGATTCACCGTTCATGGGGGGTGCTTGGGGCAATCCGGCTTTGATTTCCCCCGGCTGCACAGCAGATCGAACTGGATAGTCGGCAACATGATCAAAGTAGTCGGCTACCCAATCGATAAATTCATGTCCATAACGGCGAAAAGTTTCCCCATCCATTTTCAAGACCTCCTGATATTTATCTCTCAAACATCTTACCTGTAACAACTCCAACCGGCAACAACACCAGGCCGGTTAGAACAGGTAAAACCGGGCTTAATATGCCCACAAAAATAGGCGATAATTTCAACATCAGCGCTTAGTTTCTGCTACCAATCGTCATCAAGATGTTTTTTGCTTCCAACTGCTTTCTGATCATATCACACCACCACCACCCTGCACAGAATTCATTTAGCCGTCTGCAAAATCAAAAAGGCTTTTATAAGGCCAATATTTGTTGCTTGTCTCGATTGCATGCATATAGTAGTATAGCTTCAGGTTAATATTAATTACTCCGAAGAGGTACTGAAATGAAAATACTAATTTTGCAGCAGGGAATATATGGGAAACGCATAGCTGAAAACGTCAGAAGCAAAGCTCCTTCGGACTGGAGTGTTGCAATTTGGGAAGTACCGGCTATTTTCGAACCAGTTGTGGAAGACCCCGACAATTATCTGCCAGATGATTTACCGCATGCAGATTTGCTTTTGCATCTCGCCGAATCTGCCCAGGCCGCCCAATTAATATCGGCAGTGGTAAAGAAAAGCGGCGCACGCGGCGTGATAGCCTCGGTCGACAATGTCGCCTGGATCCCCTCCGGATTGAGGAACCAGATTCGCCGTGAGTTAGCCCTTCAGGAAATCTCAATTGTCTTCCCCGAGCCGCTTTGTTCCCTGAATGAAGAAAATGCCGGGTACTATGAATCGAACAAGCAGCCATATACCAGTGAAGTGATCAGTCGCTTTGCCCGCTGCTTCGGCCGACCAGTGTTGGACGTGCGTGTAGACAGGGAGGGGTTAATCACCGAGGCAACTGTAAAACGAGGCTCACCCTGTGGTTCAACTGAATATACTGCGCGACGGATTATTGGAATGAAAACTGTCGGAGCAATACCCACTGCCGGGCTGATGAGCCTTGCCTATCCCTGCCTCGCTTCCATGAAACTCGGGCAGAGCGAAGCCGGTGTTGATACAATGATGCATATCTCCGGCAGGGTGTTCAATAGCGCCCTGGAACAGGCTTTGGCTTTAGCGGATCAAAATACTGACACTCTGGTTACAAATTGACCGCACAAAGTCTCACTTTACCTGCAGTTCTACCCTTTACCTGGGGAGGGAGCTGAACATGTGATAGGCGTTAATAGAACGAGTAGCCCTGACCTCCAGAACCTGGTATGAAAAGTGTTCGTAGATAATCTTGTTTTTCTCGTCTCCGGTAACAAGATAGATGCCGGATGCAGCCGGGTCGTTTGCACAAATTTGATCTACATATTCAAGCATCATCCGCCCCAGCCCTTCACCCTGATGGTCAGGATGCACTGCCAGGATTTCCAGGGTATAATATTTTCCGGGTAAGTTCGCAGGTGGGCTGACAGCCGCCATCAGAAGAGTTGCCCGTAGATAATACGGCAGCAGCCTGGCCAAAACAGGCAGCCGAGGAATGATTCTCCAAAATATTAAGCTTTTGGAAAAAGCAACATGAGGCGACTTCAAGATCGCCAACCCGATTACCTCATTCTCTTTTAACACCGCAAACATTGGTTGACCGACTTCCAGGTATAGCTGCATCATGAGCCTGACGGCCTGATTATACGCATCACGCACTTTTTGCCGGGAAAGATCCAGCCACGCAACAGTAAAAGCCTCCTCTTTGAAGGCCTCGAGGAAGGTTTCCACCGCTTCAGGCAGGTGATCTTGCTGAAGTGCAATTATATCTACCCGTTCCATGTCAAATAATCCCCCACAATAGTTTCCAGTAACAGACTGCTGCAAAAACCGCCAGATCGCGACAGAAAAAAGCAGCGCTGTAATCTGCGAATCTATTGCTGTTAAACAACCTTTTGATCAGCGTCTTCTAAAAATTTCTACCCTGCTTACGATAAATTCTCGCCACACTCGGTCGATTAGTTTCAACTGACAGCCTGTTTAAGGGAAAGAGAAATGCGGCGGCGTTCTTGATCGACGGACAATATTTTGACCGACACCACTGCTTCAATCTGCAGAACTTCCAGGGGATGCCTGATATAACGTTCAGCGATTTCAGAGATGTGGACCAAACCATCCTGATGCACGCCAATATCAATAAAAGCTCCAAAATCGACGATATTACGCACGATTCCCGTCAATATCATGCCGGGTTTCAAATCTTCAAAGTTGGTAACAGACTTCAAGAATACCGGTTTCGTCAAGTCGTCTCGTGGGTCGCGGCCTGGCCTGCGAAACTCTTCCAGGATATCGCGCACAGTCGGTTCACCAGCACCGAGACTGGCCGCCAGAGCAGTTATCTCATCGGCCGTAAGGGAAGGGACCAAATCGGGCCGACCCGATTGATCCGTCTTCAATGACAGTTCACGAATGATCCGGTCGGCCAGTTCGTATGACTCCGGATGCACACCGCTGCGTTCCAAATAGTTTTCACTTTCTGGCAGCCGCAAGAAACCAGCGCATTGTTTGAATACTTTCGGCCCCAGACCGGTCACTGCAAGCAGTTGTTGACGCGACTTAAAGAAGCTGATATCGCTGCGGTGGGCAACAATTCGCTCAGCGACCTTTGCATTTATGCCAGCCACATAAGAAAGCAGAGAAGCAGAAGCGCTGTTTAAGTTAACGCCAACGCTGTTAACACAGCTCTCTACCGTCCCTGATAAGGCTTTAGTCAACTCTTTCGCTGGCATATCATGCTGGTATTGCCCGACGCCAATTGCTTTGGGGTCGATTTTAACCAGCTCTGCAAGAGGATCCTGCAGGCGACGAGCGATTGATACGGCACTGCGCTCGGCGACATCCAGTTCGGGAAACTCTTTTTTCGCCACCGGCGAAGCAGAATACACGCTGGCTCCGGCTTCATTGACGATGGTGTAATCTACAGCTAAATTGTGTTTCTGAATTAAGTTTGTCACAAAAGATTCGCTTTCCCGGGAGGCGGTTCCATTGCCGATAGCAACACAGTCAATCTGGTGTTTATCCATCAGGCGTAATACTGCCGTTGCAGCCCCATCCAGATCGTTTTTGGGCGCAGTGGGGTAAACGACTGCTGTTTCGAGCATTTCCCCATTTTCGGATATACAGGCCAGTTTGCAGCCGGTCCGAAACCCAGGGTCCCATCCCATAACCCGGCGATTGCGTACTGGTGGAACCAACACCCGCTTTTTTAGGTTTTCTTTAAATACTACCAAGGCCCCTTCCACCGCTTCATCCAGCCGGGATTGCCAGATTTCCTTTTCAAGGGAAGGGTGAACTAAGCGCCTGTAACTGTCAACGGAAGCATTCTGTAATAGCTCCCGGCAAAGTTCCTGTGCGACGGGCGGGGTGTAGTGTTTCGCAATCTCCCTGATAGCCTCTTCTTCCCTGACATCCAGTTTAAGGTCTAACACTTTCTCTTTAACCCCGCGGTTTATCGCCAACACCCGGTGAGCCTTTATTTTAAGCAGCGGTTCACTATAACCTTCATAATCATCATATGTTTTTACTTCCTCGTCGCCTTTTTTCACAACTAAAACAGTACCAGTGTCGCGGTAAAGGCGCCTCAGATCTTTGCGGACAAAGGCATCGTCAGATATAATATCGGCAATGATATCTGAAGCTCCTTGCAACACAGCGCTTAGATCTGCCAACTCTTTTTCCGGATCGATATAACTAACTGCTTCTTGTGCAGGGTCAATATCTCCTTTGAGAATGGCCAAAGCGAGTGGCTCCAAACCTTTATCCCTGGCCACGGAAGCTCTGGTGTGTTTTTTCGGTCTGAAGGGGCGGTAAAGATCGTCCAATTCTGTGACCGTAGCCGCTTTTTCTACCTGCAGTCGCAGTTCAGGAGTAAGCGCATTCTGGACTTCGATCAGATGTAAAATTTCCAGGCGGCGCTGTTCGAGGTTGCGGTACTGCGAAAGCTTTTCCTGCAGCAGGCGAACTTCTTCGTCGCTTAAACCCCCGGTCATTTCTTTGCGGTAACGTGCGATGAAAGGGACAGTATTGCCTTCGTCCAACAATGCAGCTGTTTGTGTAATTTTGGCCTCGGGCAACTGCATTTCCATACTGAGTCGCTTGTAGATTTGTTCTTGCATTTTTTTACCAATCCCTCTCTAAATAACAGGCGATCGAATACAGCCGCCCAAGTTAATCAGGCAGGCGCATGGCTCTTAAAGATCTGCCTTATCCGTATATTTCTGAACCTTCTTCGATCACTTCATCCTAAACGATCAGACTTATTGGCCATTTTCAACTGGTTTTGTTCTTCAGTTTCCCCGGATTATGGCAAACTGTTTTCATCTTCCGTAACCAGGTTCCCGGTTGCTTATTCTGAGGTGCAATCTAGTTACGGGGACAGCGGCGCAGGCAAAGTGATCTGAGGACGCTCCTCCACATCTACTCCGAACGCTTCCCTGATCAAATCGACACGTGCCTGTTCATCAATCGCCAGATACCAGACATTCTGACCACCACGTGCTGAAAGCCGACCGTTTCCAGAAAAAACAAATCCCTCGATCTGTTCAGGATTCAACCGCAAGCCCAGGAATGCCATCGCTATCTGCTGTGAAATGTTCAGATCTGTTTCTACATTTCTGCGGACGGCCATGTACAGCGGGGCTATAGTATGCAGCCGCAGGGCTTGCCTGAGCTGATGCAACAAAACGAACATCATTTTTTGCTGCCGCTCTGAACGTCCCTTTTCACCACCCTGAGCGTCGGCGCGATTGCGTATGTATTCCAAAAATTTAAACCCGTCCAACCGTTGATATCCTTTCTCAACTAACACCACGGGGCCCCTTCCAAAATTGTTGCGTACTTCAGCCTCAACATCGTGGTATACACCGCCTATGCTGTCTACAATATCCTCCACACCATCCATCTTCAGCACAATATAGTTGTGGATCGGAACGTCACCCAAAAAATCCTGGATCGTCAATAGTGTAGTTCTCAGTCCACTTTTGTGCGGGTCCTCTCCGGCGTCAGCCTGGGAATGGCCGTGCCGATAAGAATGGTTGATTTTGTCATAAATAGTGGTACCGTGAATCAAAACATAACTGTCCCGGGGAATATTGACAAGCGAAACCTCTCGCGAGTTAAAGTTGATCGAAGCGATCATAATAGTGTCCGGCCGGTAAAGGCTACCTGGTTCATCTTCCGCCAAGGGGCCATCAAACCCAAGCAACACAATATTAACAATATCCGCATCAAAATAGGAAACAGTTTCCAAAGAATTTTCATTTTCGCGTTCAGTTGAAGGCAAAACAGTTAAGTCTGTACCAACAGCAAAGAATCGCGTGGGATTTTGGGTCACCAGGATAACAAATAAAAAGGTAATTAAGCTAATAACTATAATGCTTATCAGAAACCAATTGCGTTTTTTCCTCTTGGGTTTAACTCTCAAATCTTATATCCACCTTTCACTTTGTGCTCCAAATAGTTTCCACAGTAGGGTTCATTCTACCATTATTTTTGGGTTAAAATTTTCTACCGGACCACGGTAAGGTATACCGCGCGTTTTTTTATGAACTTGGTTTCTATAGGCGACCGCTTGAGCCGGGCAAAAGTTGTAGCAACGCAGGCAGAGAATACATTGGCCTGTTGTAATAATTTCACCATCTTTGCAAACCAGGTTCCCGGAAGGGCAGAGACGCGCACAACTACCACATTTGACACACAAATTACTGTTGACTTTAACGTCATCACGAAAGCGGTTAAAAGTCAGCCGAAAGGGAACCCGTTGGAAACAACCAAGCAAAAATGAGGCAAGGTTGAAGCCGCGGCGAAAATAACGGTCTGCGACAATTTGGTTTGCAAAGCGTGCCAGCCTGCGGCTTGCTTTAACCAGAACAAAATCAATCTTCCTCCTGTCGTTTGTATAAGGAAAAGGTAAAAAGTTCACAGTAACATTATTCGGCATCAAAATGTGTTCGCCCCAACCGACCTTAAACCCCTTCGGTCCGAGGAAGGTGGCACCCACACGCGCCCCGTCGCCGGACCACAACCACTGTGTGCAATAAACAAATGCTAACTTTTGATCTACTTTCCTTAGCTCTGTAATAAAATCTTTCATGATCAGAGGCAGGTCTGAACCGTAAATAGGGTAACCAAAGCCGGCGAGGTCACAATCTTGAATTAACCGATCAGCCTCACCCGGTTTGAGCTTCTCAATCGAGTAAGGCTGCACTTTCATCCCTCTTTCACCAAGCAAACGTGCAAGTTCTTCCGAAACCCACCAGGTATTGCCGGTACCGGAAAAATAAAATATTACCGCATTTTTACTCACGAAACGCTCACCTCCCGCGGTATCATTTCCGAAAAGGTTTCGACATGTGCCAGCGCCTAGTGCTGCCACAATTGCCGCGATAGGTTAACACACAACAGATCCAGACAAACAAAAACCCCCCTGCTCAAAACTACCGGGGCACTTCTCCAGACGAAGTCAATGCTGCCAGGCACAACCCGATTTTCAGGTAAGTAATGCCATCATATTACCACAATTAATATATACGGACAACTGCCGCCACGCTATGCATAACATTTTACGACATATATGGCATTCTACACCATTATCGTTGTCTCCCGGATAGGATCTGGCTAAGTCGCATTTATCTGTCGCCATTGAGCACAACTAAGTTTTGGGGAAATCATTACCGTGGGAATAACGACAAAGGAATTGCCGTTTAAATCGCGAAAATAAACTGACAAGTTCTGTGACTGATCAAGTTAGCTCACTTTGGTTGTACAGATTTTAGCTGGTTGCGGCCTGTGAGGGCTCACTTACCGAAAACAGCAACATTATTACCGTATTTACAAGGAGAGGTTTCCGTGCAGTTAAAAAGTTTGGGAGAATTCGGTTTAATCAAACACCTCACTAAAAACATCCCCGTTTATGACCGAACTGTAGTTTTAGGCATCGGTGACGATGCTGCCGCCTTTAAGGTTAGCGAAGACAATTTTGTATTGATTACCTGCGATATGCTCATTGAGGGGCACCATTTTATTCTTAACAAGATCACTCCCTGGCAACTAGGTTATAAATCCCTTGCTGTTAACCTGAGCGATATCGCAGCCATGGGAGGGGTGCCCCGCCATTCCGTTATCTCCATTGGGTGGCCCGACTATGTGGATCTGGCATATACAGAGAACTTCTACGACGGTTTTAAAGAACTGGCCGGACAGTTCGGTGTTAATATCCTGGGTGGCGACACAGTTAAAGCGCCGCAGTTAGTTATTAATGTGACGGTTATTGGTGAAATTGACAGGTATCCAATCACCAGGAAAGGGGCCTTACCCGGAGATGTGATCGCCGTCACCGGAAGGCTGGGGGCCTCAGGGGCCGGGCTGGACCTGATCCGGAGTGAAGATGCCCTGGCCATTTTACCCGGAGATGTCTACAGAAACTTAACTAATGCCCATTTAATACCAGTTCCCAGAATGCTCGAAGCAAGGGTTCTGGCAGCATCCGGTTCAGTAACAGCGATGATTGATATCAGTGACGGTCTGGCCAGCGAAATTAACCATATCGCTGCCGAAAGTAACGTAGGGGCTATTATTTATGCCGATCTGCTGCCTGTGGATGGTGATACTAAACTGGCTGGAGAAAAACTAAACAAAGATTATCGGCAGTGGGCACTATTCGGAGGCGAAGATTATGAATTGCTGTTTACTTTACCGGCAGCTAAAGTCTCTTCGATCCGTGATGCCCTGGGCGATCAGGGTGTCGGTTTTACCATCATAGGAGATGTTTGCCCAAAAAAAACAGGGGTGCTTTTAGCTTCAAAAGACGGCAAAACACCCCTGCCCGGTCACGGTTACAATCACTTCAAGATGGATTAAATACTTAATGAGATTTTACTTATCAACCACCAATTGCACTGTTATCTCATTTTGTTCCCTGACTCATCTTTTGAGCAAGTTTTTGCCTGGCTTGAAAAAC
>DATIKA010000249.1:0-8597 GCA_035478055.1 Candidatus Limnocylindrales bacterium
CGTACTTTCTCCTGCAAGTCTTCTTTACGTGGTGCCGTTTGCCATAGTGCTGACTATTATTTTAAAAGATATCAATACCGCTTTCGGCACCGCAGCCCTGCTTATTCCAACAATTTTTTGGCTGCAACATTTACAATGGGACAGGGCATTGCTGGGAACAGCATTGGCTGCCATCATTGTTTACAAACACATCCCCGATTATCGCGCGTACCGGCAGGGTCGCCGTCAGTTCCTGGGCGGAGTTAAAAAATAAGGGTAACGGCTTATATTTTAAAATAACTGAAAAGCTGACCAAAATTGATGCCGGCTACAGTTCGATTGCGGTAGAGGCTGTATAGCTGCCTGTTTCCTTCTTCCAGATGGTGGGATTTTATGCCATGTGAAATCGACAGGAATGTTTCGATATAGGCGGACAGTTGATCGCAAGCCTTGATCAATTCCCCATCCAGAGGCGAATAGTGATCCTGGTTGTACTGTCCGCTTGTTTCTTCGGAGCTGACGAATTTTATCTGACCATCCGCAATAATTTTATTTTGAAATTCATCTCCGGTAAAATATTTAAACTCCCGGTGCCATGCTGCCGGAAGCAACGGAAAAATTCTTTCTTCCAACTGTCGATGCTCAATATCTTTGATTATGTCTTCAATTCCAGCCACAGAACGCTTGACAGGTGAAACGATATCCCGTGTCAGTACCTCCGGAAGATCATGAAATAAGCCGGCAAAGTAGTTATTGAAAATCCTCTTCGGACAAGCGCCCAGCTCAACTGAACACAGGTAGCTCATCATCGCCACGATAAGCATGTGACCGATCACAGATGTTTTCGGAACGCGCGGCGACTGAGCCCACCGCTGCTGAAAACGGAGCTGGCCGACAAGATCCAAAAAATTACTCGTTTTTTTACCCAGGGCCAACTTCTGCACTCCGGCCAGATCATAGTGTTCTTCAATCTGGTCGGCAATGACACCCCTGGTTTCTTCCAGTCCATAAAGACCCTCGTTCAGGCGGTATATTATTTTAAATTCCCAGTTGGTAGCCATGTAGTGCGCTGCTTTTAAAATTCGCTTTTCTAAAATGCTATACTCCGGTGAAAAATAATACCGTTTCATCTCGGAGAGCAGATCAAACTTCAGATCTACAACTTTATCTTTCAGTTTTTCCAATACCCAATTGTTAAGTTGTTCCCCTTTTTCAGCCATCAGTTTGTAATAAATCGGTGGCTTGATGTCTGTGAGCACGATACGATGTAAAAATTCATAGAAACCACCTTCAATTAGGCGACGCCAGTTGATCACTGTTCCGTGGTCTGCTTCCTCCGTTTTAGCGATGACATAAGCATAAACCATTTTATGCGCCTGTTTATCCAGTTCGGTAAAATGCTCCGGCCTGATATGATCGTTCCACCGTTGGATACTGGCGGCCTCAAACAAAAGTTCCAGCAACTCTTTTCGTATCATCACGCTATTTCCTCTCGTCGTCATAATTTATTTCCGAAAAATCAGATCTTCAATTACGGCGAAGCTGGGCTTATTGCTGCAAACAACAAATTCATCATTGAGCTCTCTCAGATGGCGCCGCAATTTTTTGCCCAAGCCTTGATTCAGTTCCGCGCCATAAACGTCCGATATTAGCATGATGACGAAAAATAACCAGGGCGGCCATGCCCGCGCCAAAGATTATATAGGAATAATCAAATCCCATTAGCCAGAAAAGAAACGGCACAGTCAGAACACCGATCATGGAACCCAGCGATACGTAACGCGTCACGGCTATGACGGCTACTGCTCCGAGAATCATGATCAAGGCAACCCACCCCGAAAGCGCAAATAAAACGCCGATGCCGGCAGCAACCGCCTTGCCGCCCCGGAACCCGAGAAAAACAGGGAAGCTGTGACCGATCATAACGGCCAACCCTGACCCGAGAAAGATGAACGGCACGTCGCTGATGGCCCTGGCCAACAGCACTGCAGCAGCACCTTTTGCCAGATCCAGGGCGAAGACAGGAAGTGCCGCCCTCCAGCCCAGTAACCTTAAAACATTGGTCGCCCCGATATTACCGCTGCCGTGCCGCCTTATATCAGTATTTAAAAACATTTTTGTAAAAATATAACCGAAAGGCAGGGAGCCGATCAGGTAAGCAACCGGTAACACCAGATACGGCATTCCTACTCTACTCCTCTCTGCGCTGCCGCTTTTTCAGTTTTAATATTACCGGGGTGCCCTTAAAAGCAAAGGATTCACGCAACCTGTTTTCCAGGTAACGCATGTACGAAAAATGCACCATATCCGGCTCGTTAACAAAAAATACAAACGTGGGCGGTTTTACAGACGGCTGTGTCATATAGAAAAACTTGATTTTTTTTCCCTTTACCGTCGGTGGGGGGTTAACCGCGATGGCATCCTCCAACAGATCGTTTAATAGTGATGTCTTAATTCGTTTGTGTTGCTCCTGCCAGGTTTGTTGAATGATGGGGAACAGTTTCTCCAAACGTTTGCCGGTCAAGGCGGAAACAAATTCGACAGGAGCATAGGACACAAAATTAAAGAAGCGCTGCACTTTTTCCATATACAGCTCGCGCGCTTTTTCTTTGCCCTTTGCCAGATCCCATTTATTCACAACCAAGATTAAACCCCTACCGGCCTGATCAACGTAACCGGCCAGTCTCTGATCCTGCTCCGTTATACCACCTTCACCATCAAGGAGCAACAGAGCCAGGTCGGCTCTTTCAACTGCCTTTAAAGAGCGCAAAACACTGTAATATTCAACAGAATCCTTGACCCTGCTCTGGCGGCGTATACCGGCAGTATCAATTAGAATATGGGGTTGCCCCTGGTAGTCAAGCCAGGTATCGATTGAATCCCGGGTAGTGCCGGGCATTGAATTAACAATAACCCTTTCTTCCCCCAGAAAAGCGTTAATTAGTGACGATTTGCCAACATTGGGCCGGCCGATCACTGCTACTTTTACGGCCTCGGCCGGATATGAGTCTTCTCCCTCCGCCCGGGGCAACGCCTCGCAGATACGGTCTAAAAGTTCACCGGTTCCTCTGCCGTGCGATGCTGAAACTGGAAACGGTTCACCCAGACCAAGGCTGTAGAAATTGTAACGTAAGTTCTCCGACTCCAGAAAATCTATTTTATTGACTACCGGGATAATGATCTTGCCGCTGCGCCTGAGCATATCAGCAATTTCTTCATCAAGGGCGGTAAGACCTTCCCTGCCATCAAGGAGAAACAATATCAGTTGAGCATCATCGACAGCCAGGCCTACCTGGTATCGCACCTGCTCCGTCAGCGGATCTTCTTTGCCGAATGTAACTCCGCCCGTATCAATAATAACCAGGCGGCGGCCACACCATTCCGATGTTCCGTAGAGACGGTCCCTGGTTACTCCCGGCACCTTCTCCTCGATAGCCGTCCGGGCAACTGTCAGACGGTTAAAGAGAGTTGATTTGCCCACATTGGGGCGTCCCACTATAGCAATAATATTTTCAGACACTTCTTGGACCTCTCTTCCGCCAAACTTCAGGATCAGGTATCAATCCCGTGATCAGTTCAAACAATTCCTGCGGGCCGGATACGGCACGAACCGGAATATGCAGGGCTGCTTCCAACTCGGCCAGCGTTGTATCGTCAAGAAAAAGGTCGCTGCCGTTTTTTAGCATACTCCTTGGTATAAATACGACATCACCCAATGCTTTCCCTTGCAATCCGGCCTGCACATCTTTCCCGGTCAATAACCCTGCCACGGTTACCGTTTCACCAAAACAACGGTTAGCAATGGGCACAACAGCAAAATCCAGGCCAGGCATTCGTTCCATGATATTTTTCAACTGCTCCACCAGTGGCGCGGCGGCCATACCCGTAACAGCGATAATCTTGAGCGGCGCCTGCAACACACCGTCGTCAGAGACCTCGACCCGGGATAATTCGTTCAAAAATTGTCTTGCCAGACCGACGCCGTTTTCTAGTTGAGGGTAATCTTCGTAATCGCTGTCTTCCGGGTAGGCGGCTCCGGCCAAAGCATAGATTTCATCAGCCAAAAATAGGAACCGCCTTCCCCGTGATCGAAGAAAACTCTGCTGCCATCGCGTAACCAGGGCTACCAGAACTTTAGCCTCGTCAGTGCTGATCCGGCGCAACGGATGATCGCCACCGCGACCGTGCATTGTTACACCGACTGGTACCAGGGCTACGCTTTTGATGCCCGATCCCATCCGGGCGAGATCACTGATCGTCCGTTTCAGTTCCGCTCCGGTATTGTACCCGGGGCATAATACCACCTGCGCATGGACACCTATGCCAGCTTCGAGCAGACTATGCAGACATTTAAGCCCCCGGTCAGAGCGCGCCGTGCCGAAAAGCTTATTTCTGACGGCTGGACTAGTCGCATGCACCGATACATATAGGGGACTTAGCTGTAACCTGATAATGCGTGATAATTCATTATCTGTCAGCCGGTTCAAGGTAATAAAATTACCAAACAGAAAAGAAAGGCGGTAATCGTCATCTTTAAGATAGAGAGCCGCACGCATGCCAGGCGGGTTCTGGTCAACAAAACAGAACACACAACGGTTACGGCACTGCTGCAGCGGCGCCATGGTCAGTGGGCTAAAGCGTAAACCCAAAGACGTCTGTAGTTTTTTGTGAATGGTTATTCTTCTGAGCTGACCGTTTTTCGTAAGCAGCAGAAGACGCGCACGTTCATCAGCTTCCATAATTTTGTAGTCAATAATATCGCTGATTGGCCGATTGTCGAACCGGAGCAGCCTGTCGCCTGCTTTTACTCCGGCCATAGCGGCAGGGGAATGAGGTAACACCTCTTCGATTAGATAACCAGTTTCCGAGGACATAAACCGATCCTTCTTCCCTACTGCAGCACTGCCAGGCGCGAAAAACCACAGCTGCTGTTTTATGACGTCAGCTAAATCACGGCGGCAGGTTTCACCCGGATATAAATCATCACGATATAAAGCGATAATTGTCGCATTCTCATTTTTCGCTTCGTTTGCGCAGGGCATAAACAGATGGATCAATGCCCCGCCTCAGTAACCATTCGGCACAGAAACCGGTTATGACCAGGGGAGACTGTTGTAATTGCTCAATTGAAGTCGCTCCGACCATAAGCATAATCAATCGCAGTTCCCTTTCAATAGTCTTGATCTGTCTGATTAGAGCCGCACGTCCTTTTTTTACCAGCAAATATACTGGCAGTCCGGCCATCCCCACAGCATTGGCGCCAAGAGCAAGAGCTTTGGCAATATCAAGGCTTGAAACCATGCCCCCGGCGGCAATAACATCGACCCGTCCCTGCGCTGCTGTAAGCACTTCAACCAGGCTAATCGGAGTAGGAATTCCCCACTGGCCAAGTTCCCAGGAAAGCAGTTTGCCGGAACGGCGGCTTTCAATCAATAAAAAGTTTGTGCCGCCTTTACCCCCCACATCAATAGCATCTACGCCGGCTCCGATCAAAGACAGGGCCTGTTCACGAGCGATTCCAAAACCCACTTCCTTGGCTATGACCGGCACATGAACAGATTTTGTAATGCGTGCTATTCGATCAAGCATGCCTCGAAACCTTGGATCGCCTTCGCCCATGATCAGCTCCTGGGGGACGTTAAGGTGAATTTGGACCGCATCGGCGGTAATCATTTCGACTGCACGCTGAACCATTGACGTGGTGGCATAAGAGCCAATATTAGCCCAGATTGACCCGTTGGGGTTAATCCGTCGCACTACCTTGAAACTTTCTTCCACTGCAGCATTTTCCAGAGCGGCCAGCTGCGAACCGACAGCCATCGGCAAACCGCAATCTTTAGCCACGCCGGCCAAAGCAGCATTAATTTTCAAGGCCAGATCTGTCCCACCAGTCAGAGCATTAATAAAAAGGGGCGAACGAAAGGTCCGCCCCAGGTAACTAGCTTCCAGATTGACTTCGCTTAAATCCCGGTCCGGCAAGCAGTTATGCACAAAACTAATGTCGGAAAAATCAGCCCGATCCGGCACCCGGCACAAACTCTGATAAAGATGTTCATCTTTGCGATGCAACCTGGGCATTTAACCCCGGGCACCTTCTTCCTCTTTTTTCTCTCCGGTAGTTAAAGGGGCGCTGCCTTCTTCTACCGCTGGTAAATCGTCATTTGCGGACGCATGGTCTACTGCGGGTATTACTTCCCGGTTAAAAAGATCTCCAAACAAATCTCCGATCGTGACGTTTCCGTTGTCAGTATCCTTGCTACTGGCGTCAGCAGCTGTGTACCCGACACCAAGAGCGTCTTTCAGGCTCAAGCTGATACGATTTAACTTTGACTTCACTTCGAGAATTTTTACTTCAACTACTTCTCCGACTTTCAATATTTCCGCTGGATGCTTAACATGATATTCAGCCAGCTGCGATATGTGTGCCAGGCCTTCAATGCCCGGTTTCAGTTCAATAAAAGCGCCAAAATCAACCAATCTGGTCACTCTACCCTTAACTACCTGACCAACCTTGAACTCATTAAAAACCGCGACACGGGGATCAGGCTTGGTTTTACGGATACTCAGGCTGATTCTTTCTTTTTCGGGATCTATTTCTAACACCTTAACCTCGATTTCTTCACCGATCTGCAACACTTCACGCGGATGTGCCACCCGATCCCAGGACAATTCCGATACATGGACCAACCCGTCAATGCCGCCTAAGTCAATAAAAGCACCAAAATCGGTAAGCCGTTTCACAAAGCCGGTGACAGTTGAACCAACCTGCAGGGTGCCCAGGATATCGCCCTTTTTAGCAGTACCTTCCTCTTCAAGCACTTTTTTACGAGATAAGATCAATTTTCGCTTTTCGCGATCGTATTCAAGTATTTTACATAGAAGCTGTTGACCTTTAAATTGCTGAAAATTGGCTATGTATTTCGTATCTACCTGAGAACCAGGCATAAACCCTTCAATGCCGGAACCCAGATCTAACACTATCCCGGCAGGGACAATTTGCTTAACCCTGCCTTCTACGATTAAACCGCTTTCCATCGTATCTTCCAGTTCATTTAAACGCTTTTCTCTGGCCAACCTTCTATGCGAAACGACTATTTTACCATCCTCTTCGTTAACATCCAGAACAGTAACCTCGACTTCGTCTTCCGGCGAAAAAAGATCTGCCAGACCTTTTCCCTCGGCGAGGTAAACTTCTTCAGAAGGTAAAATCGCCTCGGTTTTCGAACCAATGTCGAGGAAAACTTCTCCCTCGGCAACCCGAGCCACTTTCCCAACCACCTGCTCACCAATCTGGGCTGCTTTAATTTCTCCGGCAAAATCAAACTCTTCTTCGTTGTTGCTGTCTAAAATCTCTGCTTCCATTCTTTCCACAACCTCCTTAATCGTCCAGGGGGGAGTTGAAGCCCCGGCTGTAACACCAAACACCTTATATTTTCTCAGGAACGATCGATCCAACTCCCTGGCACTAGTTGCTCGGCAGGATGGTTTCAGCTGCCGGCAACACTCCAAAAGGGCTTTAGTATTGGCGCTGGTCTTGCTGCCAACCACCACCAGCGCATCCACCCTTTTTGACATCTTTATAACTTCTTCCTGTCTCAACCTGGTTTCCAGGCACAATGTATGATGAACTTCTCCGCCGGGAGCCTTTTGCTTGAACCTTCGTTTAGTTTGCTCGTACAAAGCGGGATCGCCTGTGGTCTGAGCAATAAGCGCTGCCGGCTGTTCCAAGGTTATTTTCTCCAAATCGTCAGGCGAAGAAACCACATCGACTTTTCCTTCAGTCCAACCGATTAAGCCTTTAACTTCGGGATGGCTGCGATCACCAAAAATGATCAGATGAAACCCTTTCTTACTTAATTCCGAAACCAATTTTTGCAACCGAAGCACACGTGGGCAGGTTAAATCAATACTCTCGATCTGGCCCAGCTTCTGAATGCCGCGCAATATTTCCGGGGTGACTCCATGTGTACTTATCGCCAAAAAAGAACCTGCTGCCTCTTCCGGCGAAGCGACACATGTAATCTGGTGCTTCTCCAGGTATTCGAGCACTGCTTCGTTATGCACCAGCGATCCCAGAGTCGAACCGGCCCCGTGCAGCGCAACATGGTTTAGTAACTGGTTAATCGCCCGTCTTACCCCTGAACAGAAACCTGCTTTCGTTGCCACTATTACTTGCACATCATCACTCCGACCCGTTTATCTGCAATGAAGCAGCCTGCCCGGTTCTGTTCTGCTCTTCTAATTTTCGTTCGCAGGAAAAAGTTTGCCAATATTCTCCATGATCAGGGCGCTCATTTGCTCTAACTTGAGCTTCTTATCAGCTTTGTGTTCACAATTCAATGGCGGCAACTCGAATAGTGGTCCAATATAAACCTTGATCGGCTGCAAGAAACGGTAAGGGCCTACTATAGCCAGCGGCAAAATCGGAGTGCCGCTGCGCACTGCAATCAAGGCGGCGCCATTGTACGCCTTCTGGAGTGCGCCTGTTTTACTGCGAGTACCTTCAGGGAACAGACCGACAACCTTCCCTTCCTTAAGCAATTGGTACGCTTTGCGCACCGCAGCAAAATCAGCATCGCGGCGATTAACCGGAAAAGTGCCAACTCGGCGCAACAAAT